>NZ_CAXSWZ010000038.1:0-24690 GCF_964241245.1 Allofournierella massiliensis | reverse complement strand
TTTGGTGACGGTGGGGTTCAACTCTTTTCGTTCAACGATCTTAAACATGGCAAATCGCTTCCTTTTCACTCACAAAATGAAACCGGCATTTGCGGATGAATGCAAAAGCCGGCCTGGGACCGAAAAATGCACAGTCCTCTTACATTATAACGTATAAATGCCCCCGGTGTAAATACACCGAGGGCATTCAGTGCGGGAAAATCGATTAGAAATCGATGGGCAGGTCGTAGTAGCAAGCCTTCAGCAGCTTCTCCATCTCTTCCTGGCTGGGCTGACGGGGGTTGGAACCGGTGCAGGCATCGCCAATGGCCAGTTCGGCAACCTGAGGCAGCTTATCCATGAATTCCTTCTCGTCGATGATGCCGCCCTCGTACTCCTTGATGCAGGTGGGGATGTTCAGCGCGGCGTTCATCTTCTTGATCTCAGCGATCAGGGCTTCCACCAGCTCCTCGGTGGTGTTGCCTTCCAGCTTGATGAAGCGGGCGATGTCAGCGTAACGCTCGGCAGCGCTTTCAACCTTGCTGTTGTACTTGATGACCTTGGGCAGGTACATGGCGTTGGCGCAGCCGTGTACGATGTGGCCGCCGGAGTAAGCAGCACCGGTCTTGTGAGCCATGCTGTGAACGATGCCCAGCAGAGCGTTGGAGAAGGCCATGCCGGCCAGGCACTGAGCGTTGTGCATGCGGTCACGGGCATCCATGTCGCCGTTGTAGCTGGCAACCAGATCATTGTGGATCATCTTGATGGCATGCAGAGCCAGAGGATCGGTGTAATCGCAGTTGCAGGTGGAAACATAGGCCTCAATGGCATGGGTCATAGCGTCCATACCGGTGTGAGCGGTCAGCTTCGGGGGCATCTTCTCGGCCAGCTCGGGATCAACGATGGCAACATCGGGAGTGATGTTGAAGTCGGCCAGAGGATACTTAATGCCCTTGGTATAGTCGGTGATTACGCTGAACGCGGTAACCTCGGTAGCAGTACCGGAGGTGGAAGGAATGGCGCAGAAGTGAGCCTTCTGGCGCAGCTTGGGGAAGTTGAAGGGGATGCACAGCTCCTCAAAGGTCACATTGGGGTACTCGTAGAAAGCCCACATGGCCTTGGCAGCGTCGATGGGGGAACCACCGCCCATGGCAACGATCCAGTCAGGCTGGAACTCGGTCATGGCAGCAGCGCCGCGCATAACGGTTTCCACAGAGGGATCGGGCTCAACATTCTCAAACAGATAAACTTCCATGCCGCCTTCCTTCAGGGCATTGATGGCGCGATCCAGGAAGCCGAAGCGCTTCATGCTGCCGCCGCCAACAACGACGAAAGCCTTCTTGCCACCCAGGTTCTTCAGTTCTTCCAAAGAGCCCTTGCCATGATACAGATCGCGGGGAAGAGTAAAACGTGCCATTGTTCATTACCTCCAAAAAAATTCCGAAAATGAAATAACATGTTCTAAACGTTAAAATCTTAACGCGAAAAGGGCGAAAAGAAACCGCACAAGGCGGCAGGCGTTTGAATGTTATTTTCTTGACACCCCTATGATACCATTGCCATATCCTGGTGGGTAATGTATTATATAAATAAAACTATATCAAAAGTGATATAATAGTGGGCTGTTTACAAAGTTTTTACACATGTTTCGTGAAAATACGCTGGCAAACTACACAAAGGAGGAAAAGGGAATGAATTTACAACAGCTGCGCTGTGTACTGGAAATTGCGCGGGTGGGCAGTATGACCAAGGCAGCTCAGAATCTGTATATCAGCCAACCCAACCTGAGTCGAACCATCAAGGAACTGGAGAAGGAGCTTGGGGTCAGCCTGTTCCGGCGGGGAGCACAGGGCATGGAGCCTACGGTGGAGGCGGCCCAGCTGCTGCGCTATGCCGAGACCATCCTGCGTCAGGTGGGCGAGCTGGAAAGCATCTATCGCACCCATGAACAGACCATGCGGCTGGCGCTGGCCGGGCCGCACAGCGGCTACATCACCCGGGCGCTGGCCGCCTTTCTGGCAAAGCAGCAGGGCAGGCCGTTGAATGTGAGCTATCAGGAATCGGCCACGGCCCAGGCACTGGATGCGGTGAGCCGGGGCCAGGTGCAGATCGCCGTGGTGCGGTATCAGCTGCTGTATGACGATTATTTCAAGGAGCTGTTTGCCAAGGCGGGTCTTGCCAGCCGTACTCTGCTGCGTTTTACGCCCTGTGTGCTGATGGCGCCGGGGCATCCGCTGGCCGGGCAGGGAACATTGCAATACGATCAGCTGCAGCAGTATCCCCAGATTTTGCGGGGGGATGCCCAGCTGGCGGAGCAGACGGAATTTGCGGCTCCGCCACAGGAACCGGCGGGCCGTATTCATGTGCAGGATCGGGCCAGTATGTATGAGCTGCTGCGGGGCGTACCGGGCAGCTATGCCTGGTCAAATCCGCTTCCGGAGGCGGAATGCCGCCGCCACGGCCTTGTGCAGCAGCGCTGCGCCGGTGTGGCAATGAACCGGGATGTGGCCCTGTGGCAGGCAAAATACGGCCTTTCACCCCTTGCACGGGATTGCCTTGTGGCGCTGCAGGAGGCGGCCAGCCGACAGGGCATGCTGCTGCGGGCCATGCAGAAAGCACAGGAGGGGCCGACTGCCCTTTCCGCAGAACAATAAGAAAACGCCCTTTCCAATGGTGTGGGAAAGGGCGTTTTTGACTGGAATCAGTTGTCCACGATTTCGGGGCCGCTGATGTATTTGCCATAGATGAAATAGCGCTGGCTGGTGTGCTGCAGAGTGCCGAAGGGGTAGCAGGTATAGAGTCACATTCTCCTCGTCTGCTTCCAGATCGTAGGCAGAGGTATCGGTATCCAGTGCCACCTGCATATTCACCACTTCATAATGATACTCGCCGTAATAGGTGGTGATCACGATCTCGTCGCCCAGCTCCACATTTTCAAAGTCGCGGAAATAGCTGTTGGTGTGGGCTCCGGCCAGAATGGTTCCGCCCTCACCGGGAATATGCGCGCCGGTGTAGGTGCCCGCACCCTTGCTCAGCTGGGTTTTGCTGTCGCCCCAGTACATGGCGCAGTCCACATTGGTGCCGGGAATCACAATGCGGCCCAATTCGTCACCCACGGAAGGGTAACCACCGAAATCATCCAGATTCACAGTGGGTTCCCGTGTGGGCTCCGGCGTGGGGCTGGGAGTGGGTTCCGGTGTGGGCACTGCAGTGGGAGCCGGTGTGGGGGTGGGCGTGGGTTCCGGCGCGCTGAATGCGCCGCAGCCACACAGCATCAGGGCAGCACAGGCGGTCAGTGCAAGGCTTTTCCATAAAAAAGGCAGCTTCAAGGGGTTACACCTCGTTTTCAAGAATAAAATACTCCGGAGAGATTTTTACCGGGAGTTTCTTCAGTATATCAAAAAAAGACAGGACAGTAAAGGCACGGCGAAACAGAAAAAACCGGGGGTGCTTCCGGATTGGAAACACCCCCGGCTGGAAGAAAAATTACGCCTGAGGCGCAAACAGCTTGGGCAGCATTTTATAAAGAACGATGGCCACCACAGTGGTGAGAATGGCTTCCGGCAGCATATAGGTGCCGTTGTATACCGCGCTGTACAGCCAGCACAGAGCGTTTTCGCCCATGCTGGCGATCTGAGCGCCCCAGCCGAACTCGGTCATCCACTCAAAGGCATAGTCGTAGTCCTTCCAGACGATGTAGCCGGACAGGAAGCTGCACAGGTAGCGCAGCAGGCAAACCGCCAGAGTGCCCACGCAGACGCCGGCCAGCCGGTTGGGGATGGGCTTTGCAATCAGACCGGCCAGCCCCAGCACGGTGAAGGCGATCAAAAAGTCCAGCAATACACTGCCCACTACGGCGCCCAGCGTCTGGCAGTAAGTCAGATCGCTGACACCCAGCAGCAGCTGGATCAGGCTGAACACGAAAGCGGTGAGCAGGCTCCAGGCGGGGCCGCGGCGGAAGCTGACCAGAATGATGGGCAGCATGCTCACTAGGGTGATGGAGCCGCCGTGAGGCAGCTTGAAGATGGGAATGTAGCTCAGAATGGTGGCCAGCGCGATCATCAGCGCGCATTCCACCAGCGCATGGGTGCGGGTCGTCGATTTTGCCATGGTTTGTACCAGCCTTTCCCGGCCTTTTTGGCCGTGTGAAAAAAGATTAGTACATAAAAACGGGCGCAAAAAACGCCCCTGCACAGGCAAAAAACCATGCAGGGGCGCAATGATTGCGCTATGATCCTCAAACTTCCTACGCCGGCATTACCCGGATCAGGTTCAAGGTGACCCAGAGCTGCACTTTGCTCTGATCTCAGCCGGGGATGGCCCCCAGCGCCCCTGTTTTTATGTCCGTGCATAAGTATAACACGATAGAGGAATTTGTCAAGGTTTTCCTTTTCTGGTAGGAAGAAAAGGGCTTATGACTCGGCGGGAACGGCCTTCTTGCCGGTTTTGCAGATGTCCTTCAGGCAGCAGGCGGCGCAGTCCGGCTTGCGGGCGTCGCACACGGCCCGGCCGTGCAGCACGAACCGGTGGCACAGATCGCTGCCCTCCTCCGGGGGAATGATCTTCCACAGGGCCATCTCCACCTTTTTGGGCTCGGTGATGTTCTTTACCAGGCCGATCCGGTTGCACAGGCGGATACAGTGGGTATCGGTGACGATGGCAGGCTTGCCGAACACGTCGCCCATGATCAGGTTGGCGCTTTTGCGGCCCACGCCGGGCAGGCTGAGCACCGCGTCGAAATCGTCCGGAACCTTGCCGCCGAAATCGTCCCGCAGGCGGCGCATGCACAGGCTGATGTCCCGCGCCTTGGAGCGGCCCAGCCCGCAGGGTTTCACGATGGCTTCGATCTCCTCCGGCTCGGCAGCGGCCAGCGCATCCACACTGGGGTATTTGGCGAACAGATCCTTGCACACCACATTTACCCGGGCGTCGGTGCACTGGGCAGCCAGCCGCACCTCCACCAGAAGCTGCCAGGCGTGGTCATAATCCAGAGTGCATTCCGCGATGGGGTAGGCGTCTTTCAGGCGCTGGATCACTTCCAGTGCCAGGGCTTTTGTGGTCATGGGTGAATCCCTCCGTTTTGGCTTGTATAAAAGAATTTTCAATGATTATAGCACGAATTCTCAGTTTGGGCAATTCTTTTTATAAACAGCAGAAAAAGCCATTGGAAACTTACTGCCGGGTGGTTGTGCCCGGGCGGCAGATGCGCTATAATAGAACAATAGTATACTAATGGCTGGGCCATACGGGAAAAGGAGTGGAAAAACATGTATCAGGATATGATGGATACCATCGGCTTTGTGGCCGGGCAGGACCCGGAGCTGGCCGAAGCCATGCAGCGGGAACTGGTTCGCCAGCGGCAGAACATTGAGCTGATTGCCAGCGAAAACATCGTCAGCCCGGCGGTAATGGCTGCAATGGGTACCGTGCTCACCAATAAATACGCCGAGGGCTACCCCGCCCACCGGTATTACGGCGGTTGTGCCTATGTGGATCAGGTGGAGCAGATTGCCATCGACCGCGCATGCAAGCTGTTTGGTGCAAAGTTCGCCAACGTGCAGCCCCACTCCGGTGCTCAGGCCAATCTGGCCGTGTATTTCGCGCTGCTGGAGGTGGGCGACACCATTCTGGGTATGGATCTGGCTGCAGGCGGTCACCTGACTCATGGCAGCCCGGTGAACATGAGCGGCAAGAACTACCATTTCGTCCCCTATGGCGTGAATGAGGAAGGATATCTGGATTACGATGCACTGCGTCAGCTGGCCCGGGAAGTCAAGCCCAAAATGATCGTGGCGGGCGCTTCTGCTTATCCCCGTGCCATTAAATTTGATGTGCTGTCCGACATTGCCCACGAGGTGGGGGCTTACCTGATGGTGGATATGGCCCACATTGCCGGCCTGGTGGCGGGTGGCACGCATCAGAGCCCGGTGCCCTACGCGGACGTGGTGACCACCACTACCCACAAGACCCTGCGCGGGCCTCGCGGTGGCCTGATCCTGACCAACAATGAGGATCTGGCCAAGAAGATCAATAAGGCGGTATTCCCCGGTACCCAGGGCGGCCCGCTGGAGCATGTGATCGCCGCCAAGGCAGTCTGCTTCGGAGAGGCGCTGCGCCCGGAATTTAAAGAGTACGCCCGCAAAATCGTGGAGAACGCTCAGGTACTGGCGGATGCACTGACCGCCCGGGGTGTGAAACTGGTGAGCGGCGGCACGGACAATCACCTGATGCTGATCGACCTGTCCGACGAGGAGTGCACCGGCAAGGAGCTGGAGCACAATCTGGACGAGGTGTACATCACCGCCAACAAGAACTCGGTGCCCGGCGAAAAGCGCAGTCCCTTCGTGACCAGCGGTGTACGCATCGGCACACCGGCGGTGACCACCCGCGGCTTTGGCCCCGAAGAGATGAAGGTCATCGCGGACTGCATCGCGGACTGCATCTTCGATTTTGAGAATAAGAAGGATCAGGTGGCGGCCCGCGTGGCGGAGCTGACTGCCCGGTTCCCGCTGTATGAATAATCGGTAACATCAACAGAGGGCGGCTTTTCCCGTAAGGCGGGGGAAGCCGCCTTGCTGGCGCAATGCCAAAAAGGAGAGCTTAACCATGGCGTTTTTTACCTGCAAACTGAAAAGCCAGGCCCTGATGAGCACCACGCAGGTGCGGCTGTATTTCCCCTGTGATCTGGTGGACCGCTGGAAGGGCCAGCCGCCCCGGGCTGTGTTCACCCTGCTGCACGGTTATACCAACGATGGCGACGACTGGGTGAACATGTCGGCTGCGCTGCGCTATGCGGCGGACAACAACATTGCCCTCGTAATTCCGGATGCGGGCAATTCCTTCTATCACGACACCGCTTCCAATCAGGCTTACCATACCTGGCTCACCGAGGAGATGCCTGTGCTGCTGGATCAGATCGTGAAGCTGCCCCACGAGCGGGAGAAGAATTTCATCTGCGGCCTTTCCATGGGCGGCTACGGCGCGCTGATGCTGGCTCTCAATCACCCGGAGCGGTATGCGGGCTGCGCCAGCTTCTCCGGCGCGGTGGCCATGCACCTGATGCTGGGCCAGAAAGACAACCCTCTGGTGCGCTATGTGTTCGAGCCGGTGTACGGTCAGGCGCTGGAGCTGCCGGAAAACCGGGACCTGTTCCGGCTGGTGCAGAAGGTGAGCGCCCTGCCTGCGGAGCAGCAGCCGAAGATCCTGTGCACCACCGGCCGTCAGGATCACGAGCCTTACTATATTTATGAGCAGAATCAGGCGTTCCGCCAGCTGGCCCAGAGCCTGCCGGTGGATTATACCTATATGGACTGGGATGGCGGCCACGAATGGGCGTTCTGGGATCGGAGCCTGGTCTATGCCATTGACCGGTTTGTGAATCCGGGCTATGCGGATCAGATCCTGAAGGGCTGGAGCAGCGAAGCCTTTACCACAGAAAGGGGATAACGCCATGAGTGAACCTCTGGCCCAGCGGCTGCGCCCGCGCACACTGAGCGAGGTGTGCGGCCAGCAGCATCTGCTTGGGGAGGAATGTGTGTTCCGCAAAACCATCGACAGCGGACGCATTCCCAATATGATCTTTTATGGCCCGTCCGGTGTGGGCAAAACTACGGTGGCCCGCATCATCGCGGAAAACAGCGGCATGCGACTGCATAAGCTCAACGGCACTTCCGCTTCCACCAGCGATATCAAGGCGGTGCTGGCTGAGATTGGTACCCTGAACAGCGCCAATGGTCTGCTTTTGTATCTGGACGAGATTCAGTATCTGAACAAAAAGCAGCAGCAGAGCCTGCTGGAGTGTATTGAGGACGGTTCGGTTACCCTGATTGCCTCCACCACGGAAAATCCTTATTTCTATATTTATAATGCGCTGCTCAGCCGGTGCACCGTGTTTGAATTCAAATCTCTGCAGCCGGCGGACATCGAGCAGGGAATCCGTAATGCGCTGACCCGGTTGGGAGAAGAGGATGGAGGCCCTGTTCAAATGCCCGAGGAGGCCTGCCGGTATCTGGCGGACGCCTGCGGGGGCGACATGCGCAAGGCACTTGGCTGCCTGGAATTTGCCGCCACTGCCGCTGCGCCGGATGCGGAAGGAAACCGGCTGATCACGCTGGAAATGGTCAAACAGGTGGCACGCCGTACCGCCATGCGTTACGATCGGGCAGGGGATGACCATTACGACATCGTTTCTGCCTATCAGAAATCCATGCGTGGCTCGGATCCGGATGCAGCGCTGCATTACCTGGGCCGCCTGCTGGAGGCGGGGGATCTGGTGAGTGCCTGTCGGCGGCTGATGGTCTGTGCCTGCGAGGATGTGGGCCTTGCCTACCCGCAGATCATGCCCATTGTTAAAGCCGCGGTGGACATCGCCAATATGGTTGGTCTGCCTGAGGCGCGCATCCCGCTGGCAAACGCGGTGGTGCTGGTGGCAACCAGCCCAAAATCCAACACCGCCTACATGGGAATCAACCGGGCTATGGCGGATCTGAAACGGGGCAGATCCGGCCCCATTCCCCGCCAGTTGCAAAACAAGCATTTTGACGGCGAGGATGCACTGGTAAAAGGCCAGAATTATAAATATCCCCACGATTTCCCCGGCCGGTGGGTGGAACAGCAGTACCTGCCGGATGCGTTGGCCGGAACGGTGTATTATGAATACGGAGAGAATAAAAATGAACAGGCAGCCAGAGCTTATTGGGATAAAATAAAGAAAAAGTAAAGCCTGCGATTTATTCTTATTAACCGCCGCCCGAAGCGATTCGGACGGCGGTTTTCACACTGCGCATAAACCCTCTGGCGGCAGATGAGGGAGCTTTGGCGGTTGCTACAAAAATGAAAAAAATCCTATAAAAATTTGCGCTCTTGCTTGACAAGGAATCGTTCCTATTTTAGTATATAAAGTGTAGAGTTAGAAAGGGTTTTGGCATTTTTAACTGCCTTTCGGATTTATGGATATTGACTATATGCTCCGGGCCCGCTTCCTCATAGAGAAAATTTACCGCAAAGGAGGTTTCCCAAATGCGCTATTCCCGTCAACGAGAGCTGGTTTTGCGTCAGGTGCAGAACCGCTGCGACCATCCCACGGCGGATGATATTTATCTGGCCATCCGCGAGGACTGCCCGGGCCTGAGCCTTGGCACGGTGTACCGCAACCTGAATGGCCTGGTGGAAATGGGCCGGGTGCGCCGCGTGTCGATCCCCGGCATGGCGGATCGGTTTGACCGTACCCTTTCCGAGCATGATCACCTTTATTGCACCCGCTGCGGAAAGGTGGAGGACGTTTTTCTGGACAAAACGGCGATCAATCAGATGATTGAGGCCCGCAAGGACCTGGCCATCGAGCATGTTTCGCTGAATCTTTATGGTTTATGTTCGGCCTGCCGTGAAGCGGGCCGCAGCTGAAAAAAGCTTTTTCGGCGCCCGGGTTGTGTTTGCAATCCGGGCGTTGTTTTTTTATACATATAAAGCTTTTAAAAAGCGTCATTTCCTATGAAAGCGTCGGAAAAATAGGGGGGAAACGGCCGAAACGTGTGATTTTGATGAAAAAATAAAAGTAATACTTTGCTGTTTTGCACAACAATGAATTGGAAGCTTTAGGCAAAAAATAGAAAACGTTCGAACCCACTTGCACGGCAAATATCATGGTGCTATACTGAACGTGCAGTGAGGAATGACACTTTTCTCACAGGTATAGTTTGATTTTTAACAGCCAACTGTAACGGAGTGCTTCGCGCACGGGTTGGGCAGGCACAACAGGCGTTGTGCTGTTCGTCAGTTACGGTACGGCTGTTCTTTTTTTGTGTTTTTTGATCATGATTGGGTCGTGAATCGTAGGGAAAAAGGGAAAAATCAGACAAAAATCAAGGTGAATAAAACGGCTGTAACGGAGTGCTTCGCGCACGGGCTGTGATCCATCTGCCAAGGGCAAAATGCAAGGGCAAAATGGTGAGCAGTGTGTTCTGTTACAGCCGTTTTTCGTTTGTAGCCGAATAACAACGCATGAGCAGAAAAGGAGAAGAATGGTTATGTATCTTTTGGGAAATGGCCGCCTGGTCACTCGCGACGACGCAACCCCCTATCTGGAAAATGGCTGTGTTGCCATTGAGGGTAACCTGATCAAAGAGGTGGGCGAGACCGCCGCGCTGAAGGCCAAATACCCCGAAGCCGAATTCATCGACGCCAAGGGCGGCGTGATCATGCCCGGCTTCATCAACGCCCACAACCACATCTATTCCGCCTTTGCCCGGGGCCTGACCATCAAGGGCAACAATCCCACCAACTTCCTGGAGGTTCTGGATCAGCAGTGGTGGACCATCGACCGCAATCTGCTCCTGCCGGACACCAAGGCCAGCGCCGATGCCACCTATCTGGACTGCATCATGAACGGCGTGACCACCATCTTTGACCACCATGCCAGCTACGGCGGCATCGAGGGCAGCCTGTTTTCCATTGCCGAGAGCGCCAAGGAGTTCGGCGTTCGCTCCAACCTGTGCTACGAGATCAGCGATCGCGACGGCGAGGACAAGATGAAGGCTTCCGTGAAGGAAAACGTGGACTTCATCAAGTACGCCCAGGCCGACACCACCGACATGATCAAGGGCATGATGGGCATGCACGCTCCCTTCACCCTGAGCAACAAGACTCTGGAGTACTGCGCAGCCGAGAAGCCTGAGGGCGCCGGCTACCACATCCATGTGGCCGAGGGCATCGACGATCTGTACGACAGCCTGACCAAATACAACAAGCGTCTGGTGTTCCGCCTGCACGATATGGACATCCTGGGCGACAAGACCATCTGCGGCCACTGCATCTACATCAATGAGGCCGAGATGGACCTGCTGAAGGCCACCAACACCATGGTGGTACATAACCCCGAAAGCAACATGGGCAACGCCGTGGGCTGCCCCCCGATCCTGAAGATGATGGAGAAGGGCCTGACCGTGGGCCTGGGCACCGACGGCTACACCAACGACATGACCGAGAGCTACAAGGTGGCCAACGTGCTGCATAAGCACAATGCCTGCAAGCCCAACGTGGCCTGGGGCGAGATTCCCACCATGCTGTTCGAGAACAACCGCGCCATGGCCGGCCGCTTCTTCGAGAAGCCCATCGGCATCCTGAAGGAAGGCGCCTACGCCGACGTGATCGTTTCCGATTACGATCCTCTGACCCCGATGAACGCCTCCAACATCAACAGCCACATCCTGTTCGGCATGACCGGCCGCAGTGTGGTGACCACCATCATCAACGGCGTGGTCAAGATGAAGGACCGCGAGCTGATCGGCATCGACAAGGAAGCTGTTCTGGCCCACTGCCGCGAGCAGAGCGCCGATCTGTGGAACCGCATCAACGCGGGCCGCTGATTCAAGCCCCTATAGGCACAAAGAGCCCGGTTTGCACCCGGCAGACCCGGGCGGGCTCTTTGTGCCCCAACCTGTGTAAAAAAGCCTCCGTGCGGGCTCAAAACAGCACGGGAACCGGCGTCCGCCTTCAAAGCGGGCGATGAATTTGAGAGAAAAAGGAGAATCATTATGAGCGACATCATGCGCCCCATTCCGTTTGCTGAACTGATGGATTGGGTCCTCACCGAGTACGCCCAGCAGGGCACCATCTTCGGCGTTGGTGACATCTACAAGCACACCGCCGGCAAGACTCTGCCCATCTTCACCGAGCAGATCGAGACCCCCTTCGGCCCCGCTGCCGGCCCTCACACCCAGCTGGCTCAGAACCTGATCGCCGCATACGCCGGCGGCAGCCGCTTCTTCGAGGTCAAGACCGTTCAGATCATCGACGGTGAGGACCTGCCCGTCTCCAAGCCCTGCATCAAGGCAGAGGACGAGTGCTACAACGTGGAATGGAGCACCGAGCTGCGCGTTCCCCAGGCCTTTGAAGAGTATGTGAAGGCCTGGTTCGCCCTGAAGCTGATCAGCCGCATGTACGGCCTGGGCAGCGAGAACGGCTTCGTATTCAACATGAGCGTTGGCTACGATCTGGCCGGCATCCAGAGCGAGAAGGTGAACACCTACATCGAGGGCATGAAGGACGCCTCCACCAGCAAGATCTGGGCTGAGTGCGTGGAATGGGCCAAGGCCAACCTGAACCGCCTGAACGGCATTGATGCCGCTTACATCGACGCCATCAATCCCCATGTCTGCACCTCCATCACCCTGTCCACCCTGCACGGCTGCCCCCCGGATGAGATCGAGCGCATTGCCACCTACCTCATCAACGAGAAGAAGCTGAACACCTACATCAAGTGCAACCCCACTCTGCTGGGTTACGAATTCGCCCGCAAGACCCTGGACGACATGGGCTACGATTACATCGTATTCGACGACCATCACTTCAAGGGCGACCTGCAGTTTGAGGACGCCATCCCCATGTTCAATCGTCTGCTGGATCTGGCCGCTTCCAACAACGTGGAATTCGGCATCAAGCTGACCAACACCTTCCCCGTAACCATCGCTGCCGGCGAGCTGCCCGGTGAGGAGATGTACATGAGCGGCAAGAGCCTGTATCCGCTGTCCATCAGCCTGGCTCAGAAGGTGGAGAAGGAGTTCGGCGGCAAGCTGCGGGTATCCTACTCCGGCGGCGCGGACTACTTCAACATCGACCGTATCTTCAACACCGGCATCTGGCCCATCACCCTGGCCACCACCCTGCTGAAGCCCGGCGGATACAACCGCCTGCGTCCCATGGCCGACAAGCTGGTTGCCATGGACTACGTTCCCTTCGCCGGTGTGGATATGGAGAAGCTGGGCGCTCTGGTGGATTCCGTCAAGACCGACGCTCACCATGTGAAGCCCATCAAGCCTCTGCCCAGCCGCAAGATGAAGCAGGACGTTCCCCTGATCGACTGCTTCGTGGCTCCCTGTGAAGAGGCCGGCTGCCCCATCCATCAGGACATTCCCACCTACATTCAGCTGGTGGGCGAGGGCAAGCTGGTGGAAGCTCTGCAGGTTATCTGTGAGAAGAACCCCCTGCCTTTCATCACCGGCACCATCTGCAGCCACCGCTGCATGACCAAGTGCACCCGTAACTTCTACGAGGAGAGCGTGCAGATCCGCGCTGCCAAGCTGGCAGCTGCCGAGGGCGGCTACGACGCCTTCCTGGCTGGCCTGAAGGCCGGCGCTCCCCGCAGCGAGAACGTTGCCATCGTGGGCGGCGGCCCCGCCGGTATGGCTGCGGCCTACTTCCTGGCCAAGGCTGGCGCGAAGGCCACCATCTTCGAGAAGCGCAACGCTCTGGGCGGCATCGTGAAGCACGTCATCCCCGGTTTCCGTATCAGCGACGAAGCCATCGCCAAGGACGCTGCTCTGCTGGAGAAGCTGGGCGTGGAAGTAAAGCTGAACACCACCGTGGCCAACCCCGCTGAGCTGCTGGGTCAGGGCTACACCCATGTGATTCTGGCCAACGGCGCCTGGAACCACGGCGCTCTGAAGCTGGAGGGCGGCGAGGCCCTGAACGTTCTGGAGTACCTGGATCGTCAGAAGAACGCCCCCGAGACCCTGAACCTGGGCAACGACGTGGTTGTCATCGGCGGCGGCAACACCGCCATGGATGCTGCCCGTGCCGCCAAGCGCGCCGGCGCCGCCAACGTTCGCCTGGTATACCGCCGCAGCAAGCGCTACATGCCTGCCGATGAGGAAGAGCTGGAGCTGGCTCTGGCCGATGGCGTGGAGTTCTGCGAGCTGCTGGCTCCCGTTGCCCTGAAGGACGGCAAGCTGGTTTGCGACGTGATGCGTCTGGGCGCTCCCGATGCTTCCGGCCGCCGCAGCCCCGAGGCCACCGGTGAGACCACCGAGCTGCCTGCCTCCTGCGTGATCGCTGCCATCGGTGAGAAGGTTGACACCGCCACCTTCCTGACCAGCGGCATTGCCGTGGACGAGAAGGGCAAGGCCAAGGTCGACGCCGACTGCAAGGCTGAGAACGGCATCTATGTTGTGGGCGACGCCAAGCGCGGCCCCGCCACTGTTGTGGAAGCCATTGCCGACGCCACTGCTGCTGCCATGAACATCCTGGCCAGCGCCGTGAAGACCATCGACTTCACCGCCGAGGCTTCTCAGCTGAAGGCAAAGCGCAGCCTGCTGGGCGGCTATGTGGACGCCAAGGCCGAGAGCGACCGCTGCCTGGGCTGCAGCGCCGTGTGTGAGAACTGCGTGGACGTTTGCCCCAACCGCGCCAACCTGGCCATCAAGGTGCCCGGCATGGCCAAGGAGCAGGTGGTCCATGTGGACAAGATGTGCAACGAGTGCGGCAACTGCGCCGTGTTCTGCCCCTACGCCAGCTCTCCCTACAAGGACAAGTTCACCGTGTTCGCTTCCGAGGCCGATATGGCCGACAGCCAGAACCCCGGCTTCTGCGTACTGGATGCCGCTGCCGGTAAGGTGAAGATCCGTCTGGGCGATGCCGAGTACGAGACCGTTCTGGCGCAGGATACCACCACCTATGGCCCCATCAAGGCCCTGATCGAGACCATTCTGAAGGATTACGCCTACTGCCTGTAATCCAGCTCTGTGAGTAAAGAAGGGATTCGTTTGATTATCATTCAAAACGGCCAGCTGGTCAGCCCCTCGGGGCTGACCAGGGCCGACCTGGCTCTGGATGGCGGCCGCATCGTCGCCATCGAACCTCACATTGAACCGGGTGAGGGAGACACCGTTCATGACGCCGCGGGCTGCTATGTGTTCCCCGGCTTCATCGACGGCCACACTCATCTGGATATGGAAAGCGGCTCGCTGGTAACGGCAGATGATTTCACCACCGGTACCCGTGCCGCAGTCTGCGGGGGAACCACCACCATCGTGGATTTCGCCACGCAGGATAAGGGTGGCACCCTGAACGATGCGCTGGACGCCTGGCACAAAAAGGCGGACGGCAAATGCAGCTGTAACTACGCCTTCCACATGGCCATCACCGACTGGAACGACCAGGTGAAGGCGGAGCTGCCCGAGATGTTCCGCCGGGGTGTGACCAGCTTCAAGGCTTATATGGCCTACGATGCGCTGAAGGTGAACGACGCGGAGCTGCTGGAGATCCTCCAGTCGCTTAAGCCCTTCGGCGGAATTCTGGGCGTGCACTGTGAAAACGGTCTGCTGGTGAATGAACTGCAGGCCCGTCAGAAGGAACTGGGCCATTTCGGTCCGGATGCCCATCCGGTCAGCCGACCCGCTGAGGTGGAAGCCGAAGCAGTAAACCGGCTGTGCTATCTGGGCAAACTGGCAGACACGCCGGTTCATGTGGTGCATCTGAGCACCGAGCTGGGTCTGGAAGAGGTTCGCGCCGCCCGCAAAAAGGGCGTGAAGGTTTACGCGGAAACCTGCCCCCAGTACCTGACCATGGACGAAAGCCGTTACAAGGCCCCCGGATTTGAGGGCGCAAAATATGTGATGAGTCCGCCGCTGCGCACTCCCGCCGATGTACAGGCGCTGCGCAAGGCGGTGGCGGCAGGGGAGATCGACACCATTGCCACCGATCATTGCAGTTACAATTTCAAAGGGCAGAAGGATCTGGGGATCGAGGACTTTACCAGAATTCCCAACGGCGGCCCCGGCATCGAACACCGGCCCATGGTGGTTTACACCAGCATGGTGCAGCCCGGGGAACTGGCCGTCACCGATTTCTGCCGACTGCTGGCCGAAAATCCTGCAAAGCTCTTCGGCATGTATCCCCGCAAGGGTGTGCTGGCCGTTGGGTCGGATGCGGATGTGACTGTATGGGACCCCGAGGCAAAAACGGTGATCACCGCGGCCCGGCAGCAGCAAAATGTGGACTATACCCCTTACGAGGGCTTTGCCGTAACCGGCATGCCCAAAGCAGTATTCGTGGGCGGCGTGCTGGCGGCGGAATACGGCCAGCCTACCGGCCTTGTGGCCGGCACCTACGTGAAGCGCTGAAAGGAGCGTCTCCATGTACACCTTATATGTAAACGGCGTGGAGCACCACACCGATAAAAATGTCAAACTGCTGGAGTACCTGCGGGAGGACCTGCGGCTGACCAGCGTGAAGAACGGCTGCGGCGAGGGCGCCTGCGGCACCTGCACCGTCCTGGTGGACGGCAAGAAGACCAAAGCCTGCGTGTTCACCACCGAAAAGCTGAACGGCAAGCACATCACCACCGTGGAAGGCCTGACCGAGCGTGAGCGTGCGGTTTATGTGTACGCCTTCGGCCAGACCGGCGCGGTACAGTGCGGCTTCTGCATCCCCGGCATGGTGATCAGCGCCAAGAGCCTGCTGGATGAGAACCTGAACCCCACCCGTGAGGATGTGAAGAAGGCCATCCGCGGCAACATCTGCCGCTGCACCGGCTATGTTCGCATCGAGGAAGCCATTCTGCTGGCTGCCAAAATGTTCCGCGAGAATCTGCCCGTTCCTCAGGACGACAGCGAGGCCCGCATCGGCGCTCACTTCCCCCGTGTGGACGTGGCCGAGAAGGTGCTGGGCACCGGCCTGTTCGTGGACGACATCAAGGTTCCCGGCATGATCTACGCCAAGGCTCTGCGTTCCAAGTACCCCAGAGCCCGTGTGGAGAAGATCGACCTGACCCGCGCTCTGGCCCATCCCGACGTGGTGAAGATCCTCACCGCCAAGGACGTGCCCTTCAACAAGACCGGCCACATCATTCAGGACTGGGATGTGCTGATCGCCGAGGGCGACTGCACCCGCTACATTGGTGATGCCATCGTTCTGGTGGCCACCAACCACAAGGAGACCCTGGACGAGGTGCTGGATCTGGTGGATGTGACCTACACCGAGCTGGAGCCCCTCACCGATCCCATCAAGGCCATGCAGCCGGATGCCCCGAAGCTGCATGAAAAGGGCAATATCCTCACCAAGGAAGTGCTCAAGCGCGGCAATGCCGAAGAGGTGATTGCCAGCGCGCCCTATGTGGTGACCCAGCACTACTCCACCCCCATGACCGACCATGCCTTCATGGAGCCCGAGTGCGCCATTGGTATTCCGGACGGCGAGGGCGGCCTGCTGATGTACACCGCCAGCCAGTCGGTATACGACGAGCAGAAGGAAATCTCCCGCATGCTGCAGATTCCTCCCGAGAAGGTTCGCTGCCAGACCAAGCTGGTGGGCGGCGGCTTCGGCGGCAAGGAAGATATGAGCGTGCAGCACCACGCGGCGCTGATGGCCTGGGCCACCGGCCGCCCCGTAAAGGTGAAGTTCAGCCGTCAGGAAAGCCTGAACATCCACACCAAGCGCCATGCCATGGAAATGGACGTGACCACCGCCTGTGACGAGAACGGCAAGCTGCTGGCCATGAAGGCCACCCTGATCTCTGACTGCGGCGCTTACGCCAGCCTGGGCGGCCCCGTTCTGCAGCGTGCCTGCACCCACTGCGGCGGCCCCTACAACTTCCAGAATGTGGACATCACCGGCATCTGCGTTTACACCAACAACGTGCCCGGCGGCGCGTTCCGCGGCTTCGGCGTAACCCAGAGCTGCTTCGCTGCCGAGCTGAACCTGGATCTGCTGGCCGAGAAGGTGGGCATCAGCCCCTGGGAGATCCGTTACCGCAACGCCATCCGCCCCGGTCAGGTGCTGCCCAACGGTCAGATCGCCGGCCCTGAAACCGGTTATGCCGAGTGCTTGGAGGCTGTGAAGGAAGCCTACGAGAGCAGCCCCTATGCGGGCATCGCCGGCTGCATGAAGAACAGCGGCGTGGGCGTGGGCCTGCCGGATATCGGCCGCTGCAGCCTGGCTGTGGTGGACGGCAAGGTGCACATCCGCACCAGCGCCGCCTGCATGGGCCAGGGCGTTGCCACCGTCTGCACCCAGATCGTGAACGAGGTCACCGGTGTGGATCCGCAGCACATCTTCCACGAGCGTGCCGACACGGCCATCACCCCCAACTCCGGCACCTCCACCGCTTCCCGTCAGACTGTGTTCTGCGGCGAGGCAACCCGCCGTGCAGCCGGTGAGCTGGCTGCCGCACTGAACGGCCATACTCTGGAGGATCTGGAAGGCCAGAGCTTCTACGGCGAATACAGCGGCGTGACCGACCGCATGGGCAGCGACAAGCCCAACCCGGTCAGCCATGTGGCCTACGGCTATGCGGCTCAGGTGGTCATCATGGACGAGAACAAGAAGGTCGTCAAGGTGGTTGCCGCTCACGACGTTGGCCGCGTGGTCAACTATCAGTCCTGCGCCGGTCAGATCGAAGGTGGCGTGGTTATGGCTCTGGGCTATGGCCTCACCGAGGACTTCAAGATGGAGAACGGCTATGTGAAGAGCAAGTACGGCACTCTGGGCCTGCTGCGTGCCACCGACGTACCTCCCATCGAGGTCATCTTCGTGGAGAAGGGTACCGACGATCAGAACACCTTCGGCGCCAAGGGCGTGGGCGAGATCAGCGCCATCCCCGCAGCTCCCGCTGCAGCCCATGCGGCCTACCGTGTGGACGGCGTGTTCCGCACCAAGCTGCCTCTCCAGAACACCTTCTATAAGAAAGGGGGCAAATAAGCATGGCTAGTGCAAAAGCGGCGCCTTCTGAACAGGCGCTTTACACCCGCACCGGCATGCCCCCCCTGGCCAAGGCCATCCCCCTTGCACTTCAGCATGTGGTGGCCATGGTGGTCGGCTGCATCACCATGCCCATGATCGTTGCCTCCGCCGCGGGCGTTTCCGCTTCGGATCAGATCATCATGGTGCAGGGAAGCCTGCTGGTGGCGGCACTCGCCATCCTGCTGCAGGCCTTTGGTGTGAAGGGCTTCATCAGCAGCGGCCTGCCGGTTATGGTAGGCAGCGGCTTCGCCTTCCTGCCCACCCTGCGCTCCATTGTGGAGCAGTCCGGCATGGGCGGCCTGGTAGGCGCCCAGATCGCCGGCGCCTGCGTGGGCATGCTGGTGGGTCTGTGCTTCACCAAGATTCGCTTTTTGTTCCCGCCTATCGTTACCGCCAGCGTGGTGCTGACCATCGGTATCTCGCTGTACGATACCGCCATCAACTACATGGCGGGCGGTGTGGCCACAGACCCCAGCTACGGCAGCGCCCGCAACTGGATTCTGGCCTTCATCACTCTGGCCACTGTTATCGTATGCGGCCAGTTCTGCAAGGGCATGATCAAAGCCAGCGCCACCCTGATTGGTATGCTGGTGGGCTATCTGGCAGCCATGGCCATGGGCATGATCCACTTCACCGAAGTGGGCACCGCCGCATGGGTTCAGCTGCCCGCGCCCTTCCACTTCGCTCCCGAGTTCAACCTGAACGCCATCATCAGCCTGGGCATTGTGTTCATGGTGAATGCCGTGCAGGATATCGGTCAGTTCGAAGCCACTGCCAACGGCGCCTATGAGCGTGCGGCCACCAACGCCGAAATCACCGGCGGCGTGATCGCCAACAACCTGTGCAGCCTTCTGGGCGGCGTATTCGGCGGTGTGCCTGTGGCTGCTGCCGGTCAGAACGTGGGCATCGTGGTTACCACCAAGGTGATCAACCGCGTGGTATTCGGCATCGCCGGCGGCGTGGTTGCTGTTGCGGCTCTGGTGCCCAAGCTGAGCGCCATCCTCATCACCATTCCCCAGCCTGTGCTGGGCGGCGCCACCGTCACCGTGTTCGGCTCCATCGCCATGACCGGTGTTCGGATGCTGGCCCGCGAGGGCCTGAGCCCCCGCAGCGTGTTCATTGCCGGCCTGAGCGTGGCCATGGCGGTGGGCATTCCCCAGACTGCCAACGCCTTTGCAGGCTGCCCCGCCTGGATCGGCCAGATCTTCGGCAACTCCGAGGTCATCATCGTGGCGCTTACCGCCATTTTGTTGAATCTTATCCTTCCCAAAGAGAAAAAGGAGAATTGATACTCTATGGAACAGTTCAAGATTGTTACTTATCCCCATCAGGACGTTCCCGCCACTGACCTGAGCGCCTTCAGCGAAGCCGAAGCCAAAAAGGCTCATGACTTCCATGCCAGCTTCGACGTGTATGCCGAGACACCGCTCACCAGCCTGCCCGGTCTGGCCAAGGCTCTGGGCGTGAAAGAAGTTCGCATCAAGGACGAAAGCTACCGCTTCGGCCTGAATGCCTTCAAGGTTCTGGGCGGCAGCTACGCTCTGGGCCGTTACATCGCCAAGACTCTGGGCGAGGATATTGCCGATATGCCCGCCACCCGCATCCTGTCTGATGAAGTGCGCCAGAAGCTGGGTGAGGTGACCTTCGTTACCGCCACCGACGGCAACCATGGCCGCGGCGTGGCCTGGACTGCCAACCGCCTGGGTCAGCACTCTGTGGTCTACATGCCCAAGGGCAGCGCTCAGGAGCGTCTGGAGAACATCCGCGCCGAGGGTGCGGACGCCTCCATCACCGATCTGAACTACGACGACGCCGTTCGTCTGGCCAACAAGCAGGCCGAGGAGAAGGGCTGGGTCATGGTGCAGGATACCGCATGGGAAGGCTACACCGACATCCCTCTGTGGATCATGCAGGGCTACACCACCATGGGTTATGAAATTGTGCACCAGCTGGAAAAAGAGGGTGCTGAAAAGCCCACCCACGTATTCCTGCAGGCTGGCGTAGGCAGCATGGCAGGCGCCATGGCCGGTTTCATCTCCAGCTACTACGGCACCGAGCGCCCCTTCATCACTGTTGTGGAGCCCGAGAAGGCCAACTGCGTATTCCGCACCGCCGAAGCCAATGACGGCAAGCTGCACTTCGTTACCGGCGACATGAACACCATCATGGCGGGTCTGGCCTGCGGCGAGCCCTGCACCATCGGTTGGGAAGTTCTGAAGAACTGCGCCGATGCCTTCATCAGCTGCCCCGACTATGTGGCTGCCGACGGTATGCGCATTCTGGCTGCCCCCACCGGCGGCGACAAGCCCGTTGTTTCCGGCGAGAGCGGCGCCGCCACCACCGGCTGCATCTCCAACATCCTGCTGCGTGAGGATCTGGCTGAGTTCAAGCAGAAGCTGCACCTGGACGAGAACAGCCGCATCCTGTTCATCAGCACCGAGGGCGACACCGACAAGGAGAACTACCGCAACGTGGTTTGGGGCGGCAAGTTCAACCGTTACGACGGCTGAGTTCCCATTTAACCAGCTCCGCCCGTTCCGGTCCTCTCAAACTCTCTCATTTTCACACGCGGCTCCACAGCGCCGCGCCCTTCCAAAATCCAACCGGGACGGGCTTTTTAGAGCCTGTGCCCGCCCGCGCGGGGGCGACACCGCGCGGGCGGAGCATCTCTTTCCCAATTGGTATCCGGCGGTAAAGCCCGCCTCATACGAACGATCGTTATAACTTATTCTCATCCATGGATAGGAGGATACACCTATGCTTACTCAGGAACAGCAGAACAACGTAGTGGCCCTGTGCCAGAAACTCATCCAGTCTCCCAGCTACAGCGGCCATGAGGATGGCGTTGTTGCTCGTCTGAAAGAATTCTTCGAGGCCAACGGCTTCGACAGCGTCCATGTGGACAAATACGGTAACGTGATCGGCTGCATGAAGGGCAACCGTCCCGGCCCCCGCCTGCAGTTCGACGGCCACATCGATACCGTGCCCGTAGAGGATGCTTCCAAGTGGGAGCATGATCCGTTCGGCGCCGAGATCGTGGACGGCAAGATCTATGGCCGCGGCACTTCCGACATGAAGGGCGCTGTTGCCGCCATGGCCTGCGCCACCGCCAACTTCGCCAAGGCTACCAACCGTGACTTCGCCGGTGAGATCTATGTGGCCGGCGTGGTTCACGAGGAGTGCTTCGAGGGTGTTGCTGCCCGCGAGATCAGCGCTTATGTGAAGCCCGACTATGTGGTGATCGGTGAGGCCAGCCAGCTGAACCTGAAGATCGGTCAGCGCGGCCGTGCCGAGATCGTGATCGAGACCTTCGGCAAGCCCTGCCACAGCGCCAACCCCGAAAAGGGCATCAACGCTGTTTACAAGATGGCCAAGGTCATCGAGGCCATCCGCACTCTGGAGCCCACCCATCACCCCGTTCTGGGTGACGGCATTCTGGAGCTGACCGACATCAAGTCCGCTCCGTACCCCGGTGCTTCCGTTGTGCCCGAGTACTGCCGTGCCACCTATGACCGCCGCCTGCTGGTTGGCGAGACCAAGGAGAGCGTGCTGGCTCCCATCAACGCCCTGCTGGAGAAGCTGATGGCCGAGGATCCCGAGCTGAAGGTAAAGGCCAGCTACGCGGTTGGCAAGGAAATGTGCCACACCGGCAACGTGATCGAGGGCGAGCGCTTCTTCCCCGGCTGGCTGTACGACGAGAACGACGACTTCGTGCAGGCTGTGTACGGCGAGCTGAAGGCCATGGGCTACAACCCCTCCATCACCCAGTACAACTTCTGCACCAACGGCAGCCACTATGCAGGTGAGGCCGGCATCAAGACCTTCGGCCTTGGACCCAGCCGTGAGAACCTGGCTCATACCATCAACGAATACATCGAGATCGACCAGCTGGTCAAGGTATGCGACTGCTACACCGGCGTGCTGAAGGCCCTGATGAAGTAATAAGCCTTTCGTGTGCCTCGCTGCCCGCATTCCGGGTGGCGGGGCCACAGCTGGCTGTAAAGCCAAAATCATCACTCATTAGAAAAAGAGAGGCGTTTGACCCATGTCTACTATGCTCATCAAAAACGGCCGCGTGATCGACGGCACCGGCGCTGCCAGCATCAACGCCGATGTGCTGGTGAAGGACGGCAAGATTGCCGCCATCGGCACCATCACCGAGCCTGCCGATCAGGTGATCGACGCTGCAGGCCTGGCCGTGGCTCCCGGCTTTATCGACACCCACAGCCACAGCGACCTGGATGTGCTGCTGCGGCCTCAGGTAATGCCCAAGATCATGCAGGGCATCACCACCGAGCTGCTGGGCCAGGACGGCGTGTCCATGGCTCCGCTGCCCACCCAGTACATCAGCCCCTGGCGCAAGAATCTGGCCGGTCTGGACGGCGATACCGACGAGATCGACTGGACCTATGAGACCACCGACAACTACCTGAAGATGATCGAGAAGGCTCACCCCGGCCTGAACGAGATGTACCTGGTGCCCCACGGCAACATCCGCATGGAGGCCATGGGCCTGGACAACCGCCTGCCCACCGATGAAGAGATCGAGAAGATGAAGGCCATCACCCGCCGCGAAATGGAGGCGGGCGCCATGGGTCTGTCCACCGGTCTGATCTACATTCCCTGCGCTTACTCCGAGAGCAAGGAGATCATCGAGATGTGCAAGGTGGTTGCCGAGTACGATGGCGTGTTCGTCATTCACCAGCGCAGCGAGGCCGACACCATTCTGGACAGCATGAAGGAAGTCATCGAGATCGGCCGCAAGTCCGGCGTAAAGGTGCACTGGAGCCACTTCAAGGTCTGCGGCAAGCAAAACTGGGATAAGATCGACGCGGTTCTGGAGCTGCTGGAGGAGGCCAAGAAGGAAGGCATCACCGTCAGCTTCGACCAGTACCCCTATGTGGCGGGCAGCACCATGATGGGCGCCATCCTGCCTCCCTGGGTACACGACGGCGGCACCGACAAGGCGGTGGCCCGTCTGGCCGACCCCGAGCTGCGCAAGAAGATGGTCTACGATATGGAGCATGGCATCCCCGGCTGGGATAACTTCGTGGATTTCGCCGGCTTCGAGAACATCTATGTGACCAGCGTCAAGACCGAGAAGAACGCCGACGCGGTGGGCCTGTCCATCGTGGAGCTGGCCGAGAAGCGTGGCGTAGACCCCTACACCGCCGCCTTCGACCTGCTGATGGAAGAGGAGAACGCCGTGGGCATGGTGGACTTCTACGGCACCGAGGAGCACGTAAAGCGCTTCATGATGCGCCCCGAGATGAACGCCTGCACCGACGGCCTGCTCTGCCCGGGCAAGCCCCATCCCCGCCTGTACGGCAGCTTCGTGCGCATTCTGGGCAAGTATGTGCGGGAAGAGAAGCTGATGAGCCTGGAGCAGGCCATCTACAAGATGACCGCCAAACCTGCCAGTGTGCTGGGCCTGACCGACCGCGGCACCCTGAAGGTGGGCAACTGGGCCGATATCACCATCTTCGACCCCAATACTGTCATTGACAAGGGCACCTTCACCGACCCCATCCAGTTCCCGGACGGCATCGCCTATGTGATTGTAAACGGCCAGGTGGCCGTGGATCACGGCAAGCACACCGGCGCTCTGAACGGCCAGGTCATCCGCCACAAGGCGTAACAGGATTCCAAGCAAAGGAGAAATGAACCAATGAACACTGCAATTTCCACCGAAAAGGCACCCGCTGCCATCGGCCCCTACTCTCAGGCCATTCAGGCAGAAGGCAAGACCATCTATGTGTCCGGCCAGCTGCCCGTGGACCCCGCCACCGGCGCTTTTGCCGGTGAGGACATCCAGAGCCAGACCCGTCAGTCTCTGGAGAACATCAAAGCCATCCTGGCCACCGCCGGCGCAGACATGAGCAGCGTGGTCAAGACCACCGTTCTGCTGAAGAACATCGCTGACTTCGGTGCCATGAACGAGATCTACGCCCAGTATTTCCAGCAGCCCTTCCCGGCCCGCGCTGCCTTCCAGGTAGGCGCTCTGCCCAAGGACGCTCTGGTAGAGATCGAGTGCGTAGCTGTGATCTAACAGAGATCAAAAAGAATTCCTGCCAAATTTTTTATTAATCAGCGCGGTGCGGCTGCCGGATGCTGGCGGCCGCACCTTTTTGTGCGAAGGAGTAACCCCAAATGTTTAAAATTGTCGAACGAAAAGAGTTGAACCCCACCGTCACCAAG
>NZ_CAXSWZ010000037.1:0-24851 GCF_964241245.1 Allofournierella massiliensis | reverse complement strand
GTGCGCATCGCCTGGAAGACCCCCAACTACGCTCTGGACGGCTTTGCAATTACTGCCGAAGCGAGTGAAGATGGAATTGTCCTGTATGCTGACAAGGACGAAGAGCGTCACATCGGCACACTCCAGGACGGCGAGTGGACATTTGGCGATGCGGTAGATGCCTCGCAGCCGGAACCGGCCACATGGCAGGATATTGATGGAGCGACCGCCTCTACCTATAATCTGACCGTTACCGAAGAAGATTTCGACACCAACTACCGGTGCGTGGTCACGATTCTGGATGACGAATACAAGGAATTCTGCGCGAGGCTGCTGGAAGAGCAGGGCATTACCCTGACCGAGGAAGAAAAAGCAGAAGAGCAGGTGCTGTATTCGGCAACCATGAAGATCGCTGCCCCCGTTATGGACGAGGTAGATTTTGGGATTGCACCGCTTGCGGCCAGCGCAGCAGGTAATCCGAAACTCTCCAGCGATGCCCAGTGGATCACCGGCCTGACCAATGGCTATGAATACATCACCAAGGACACTTACGACCGTGTAACCGGCTGGCTGAACGAAGGAAAAATCACCAAGGGAAAAGCCGACCTATATTGGACTAAGATTGGTAACAATGGTTTTGCGTCTAACAATTATGCCAATGTTTTAGACGCAAATGGTTTCCCCACCGGAGATGTTCGTTCCTATAATGGCTTTGACCTGACCGACGGTGATAAGTTGGAAGTGCTGTCCGAGTGGTACGGCAAGACCGTTTATTTCCGGCCTGTGGAAAATGGCCAGAAGTGGACTTCCACCGGTACTGCCATTGACATCCCGGCCTATACCAACCTGACCATCGACGATGACGGCCATTATGTGGAATCCGCCTCCGGCACCAAGTACAAGAAAGCAATCACCATGCTGAATGCTTTCGTCCCGGACACCGGCTCCATCTATAAAGGCTACCTTGGAGCTGTTTCTTCAAACGGCTGGCTCAGTAACTCCACGGATGAAAACATCCATATCCAGATTTATACTGTCAACTGCGAAAACTTCAACCGCGATCCCGCCCGCTACCTGGTAGACGCGGAAGGCAACTATCGCATGGATAGCTTTGCCTGGGGCGTTTGCACCGACCAGGAACCGGATATTTCCGGCAAGGCTTACTGGGAGCTGAAGAACTACATCGCCCAGGGCTACGGCATGATGGTGGGCCACGATACCCTGTATGCATACGCGGGTGCCTACTACGATGCCTTCGGCACCGATCTGGATGAATCCAGTATCGACCCGAACGACACCACCACCCGGTATTACGCCCTGAACAGCTGGGTTCCCAACACCGGCCACTGGTACATGAACGAGCTGATGGGTGCCAACGGCGGCAACGTGAACTCCGGTTCTGTGCTTGCCAGCGATGCCCCCAGCCTGATCCTTTCCACTGGCGGCAGCCATGGGCAGTACGGAAAGAACATCCAGTACGGCACGGAAGAGCTGCACATCCTGCAAACCGGCTGGGATGCAACCACCGCAGCAGCCAATGTGAAGTACCGTACCCCCACCAACTTCCCCTATTCTTTTTCTGTTGGGCAAACCTTCTCCGCCGCCTGGACGCACACCAACCAGCAGGCAGCCTTCGGCACCATCTGGGTGGATTACAGCGGCGCCAATAAGGGAGCTGCGGAGTATGGGTATTATGAAGATCCCTACTCCTGGACGATCGGTGGTAAAACCGGCACCAACAACTTCTATTTGAGCGGCATTAGCAACTTTCTGATGAATCAGATTGGGCATCTTCCGACGAACTCTGCAACTGCGGGCGAGTCCCGACTGTTTGCGAACAGCGTTATGTATATCTCTCAGCGTAAACAGTGCGAGATATGTGCCGCCAATCAGGGTGGACAGGAGAACTCTCACTTTGTCCGGCGCATCAGCAGCGCCAACGCGGACGAAGTGCTGACCGCACTCCAGAACGGCGGCAGTTACTGGTATCCGCTGGACGGCTGCTATATGCTGGTCGAGGACATCACCCTGCCCGCCAATTGGACACCCATCAAGAACTTTACCGGCCACTGGAACGCGGATGTGTACAAGGTCGATCTGAATGGAGCTGCCAGCGTGTTTGACACCAGCGGCAGCGATTGGAACCTGGGCACCGATAAGAGCAAGGGTGTTGAAACCGTCTTCGACAAAAACATGAACCGCACCACCGGCGTGGCCCGCGTGGTGGGCGATCTGAACGACCTGTTCGGCACCAGCACCTCTTACGCCGGTTATACGGTCAAGGTGCTGGGCAGTGACAACCCCAAGTACATGAAGAGCGGCGAGCAATACACCTGCTCCGTCAACTCCGATAACAAGTATGTGATTTCGAACTTGCCCTGTGTATATGACGGTACAAACGGTGTTTTAACCGCCCGCGTATACGACATAAATGGCAACGAGGTCACCAAATACGGAAAGATCGTGGTGCGGGTCAGCACCGCATACTGGGAAACCACCGAAACCATCCCGCTTGAATTGCTCGATTTCAGCGCACTTGGCCCCGGCGATCAAACGATTTGGGTGGGTCAAAGCGCCAGTTTTGTGGCCACTGTATTGACCGATCAACCGGAGTATTGCTCCGATCCAAGCAACATCCAATGGCAATACAAGACTCCGCGCGGGCAGTGGATCAATGTTGGGACTGGGCTGGAATATGAAGTGAACCACCGCGGATATGTGGATACCGGCGATGTTACCACCAGTGGTGTGCAAAGTGAGCTGATTGTAAAAAATGCGCCTTTGAGTCTGGACGGAACATTGTTCCGAATCTGCTACAAAACACCAAAAGGTGAGCGGGAAACCACCAGTGGCAAGTTGGCGGTGAAGAAACCGGAAATCAAAATCGGCATTACCGGCGACCAAACCGTCTGGGTACGCCCCAAGGCCAGCAATAATCGGGATATTACCGATGCATTGCCTGCCGATCAGTGGCCGGGCACTTACGGCATCAAGTATCCTGCAAACCTCGGCAGCCAGAACAACGGTAAAAATCAGGCGGTCTATACGAGCACTGTGGACTTTTTACCCGCTCTGGACAGCCGCAGCGTTCCCATCATTCAGTGGGTGTACCGACCGGACAATCAAACCAGCGAAGCCACTCTTGCCACAAGTCAGTGGAACGGCAGCAGTTGGCAGACAACCATCGACCAAGGCGCACTCACTGCTATTCGCAAACACGCACCAAACCTGAGCATTGATATCCGGTTGAGTAACCCAAAGGCCACCGAAAACGGGTGGCAGCAGATCACCAGCACCATGACCATCACCAACGCAAACACCAAGATGGACATTGGAAACACCCGTTACTTCTTCCGGGCCATTGCACAAAATTCGTATGGCCAAGGGGCTTCTGCCTATGAAGGAAAAGTCACCAGTGCGGATGCTGCTCTGATTGTGAATTACACCATCTCCCTTGACCCCAAAGATGGAGTCAGTACCGGAGGTCTTCCCGCGACCTGGCGTTTTCCGAATCTTGAAATTTCTGCACCAAACGGTCTGCGCACCGTAGTGCTGAGTTTCTATCAACCAGGCCATAACACCGGTAACACCATTCAGATCAGTGGTTTGCCTCATGGAATCACCGGATATTTTGTATCCAACGACTATGTGATTTTCCGCACAGGAAACGGCAACCTGTTGGGCAAGGAATACTGGGAAGATTTTCTGCAGAATTACATCAGCTTCAAAACCTACGATGGCAAAGACGCAGACCCCAAAGACATCAGCTGGTACATCAGCGAGGAAGATAACGCAGACAGTTTCAAACTTCGCCTGTATGACGGCAGTGCAAACGGTTGGACCTACAGCGGCAGCAACTGGATGCCACGCGATGAATACAACGGCACTCCCTCCACCAGTGACTGGTCTGATGGCATGAGCGGCTACAATGAAAGCAACCGCTACCCCGGCCTGAGCGGCGGCAGTACATTGACCGGCACAGTAATCAGTGGAACACAGTACCGTGGGCGTTATTATGCGGGCAGTATTTCCGGCGACTACTACCATTTCCATGGCTTCAACGCAACACTGAGCCGTGGTTTCGATGCAACCGCATACAACAAGCTCTACCTTCGTGCTGATATTCAGTCGAGCCATCCCACCGGCAGCATCAAAGGCAGCATAACTCTTGGTGGCATGGAACTTGTACCGGAAAAGAGTTCCAAAGACGGCATCAGTTATGCCGGTATCGTGGACATTGCCGCACTGACCGGCTGGCAGGAACTGCGGTTGAACACTAATTCCGTCACTGCCTATATTCTTCAAAAGAGCGACGGTGGCAGTATCAATACAGATCATATCAACCGCACCGATACCATTATACTGAACGTATATGAAGCATGGCTCACCAGCCGGGACTTCCAACGCACAAACCGCAGTGATATTCAGTACAGCGAGCTGGATATCAACAAAAATGTCACGGAAAACAAGCCGGAAATCACCGTACTACTAACTCCTGATCCCGAAAAAGTCTATGACGGAACCCCCAGCAAGGCCGTATTCACTGTGCTGGGCGGTGATCCAGCTTGGGTACGCAGCCATGCAACAATCCGTTACACCAACGCCAGCGGGATCGAGTTATCGCGAGGGCCAGTGGATGTGGATTCCGGGTGCATTGATGCCTCCACTTACACAGCACGTGTAGAACTGGATGCGGCTGTGTTTGACCGGTATACTGTCCACGGGCTGAATGATGGAACTGGGGTGCGCACTACCTTCAAAATCACGCCCAGACCACTTACCGTGCATAGCCTGTATCTGGAGGATGCAACCCGCCCCCGGAACATTAAGGCATACGATGCAACCACCAATGCAACCATTGGTGACATTCTGATTGATAACATTGTGGCAGGTGATTCCGTATGGGTGGATAAGAAGACCTACGCGGGAATTTATGCCACTGCAAATGCCGGTGAACGCCTAGATGAAAACGGCCATACTATACCGAACCGTTTCCTGAAACTTGCAGAAAATGCCATCACCCGCACCGAACCCATCCGCCTGGTAAATGATCCCAACGGCAACTACTACATTGCTCAGGAGATTTATTCCGGTGCGATCTACCGCGCTTCGCTCACCGCTCAGGTAGGCAGCAGCCGCACCATGTATGGTCAGCCGGTGGATTACGGCGAAGCAGGAAAGCCCTGGCATGACACTGTACCCTACAAGGCCAATACCGCTGCCACGGAAGGCTGCTGGCTGAAACTGGACGGACTGAAGGGCGCAGATACCCTCACTGCTGACTATGGCAAGAGCAATTTCTCCATTCTCGGCGCTCCCGATCTGATCGTTGACGAAACGACGCCAGTTGGTATGTACAAGCTGACCTACACCGGCCTGACAGAAGCCAACTACCCGGTTTTGAGCAACTACATTGTTGCTGTACTGGATGGCACCCAGGAGGTATACGCCCGTGAAATCCGCCTCACAGTGGAGGATTCCGACCGCTATGTAGAGGACGAAAGTCTCCCCGAAACCCATGTGACCTTCGATCTGCTGGAGGATGACGGCGAAACCTATGCCGCACTGGGTTCCAATGCGGATGTTCTCTACAAGGACATGCCGCTGAAGAACGGTGACACTGTGCAGAGCGTGGTGCTGGTCAAGGAAAAAGGCAGCGAAAGCACCATCAGCCTGGCCGATAGCACCGGCAGCAAACTGGTGGCCGAGATTGAGGAAAGCGGCACAAAGAAAACACAGTACACAAACGACAGTATCCCGCTGGTAAGTGATTGGTTTATGGGTTGCCCGGCCAAATATCTTGACCTGGAGCATGACCAGAGTATCTATCCCTGCGATTGGTGTGAGCAGTATTACGGCTTCGAGCTGGGTACCGACCACTGGAAAGTGACTGGCTATGCCGCTGCCGTAAACCAGAATGCCGACCAGAATGCAACGCTGACTGTGGCTACTGTGGAAAATCCTCTGGGTGAACAGGTACAGAATTACAGCCTGCGCTATGTGGCAGGCAGTATCACCGTCCACCCGGAACTGCGATTCCAGCTGAAGGCCACTGTGCCGCTGTATGTCTGCATGTATGGCTACGCCGGTGACGGCGAGGTGGTGGAGCCGACGAATTACGGCATCACCAACTACTCCAACGGCAAAATTCAGATCACCGATATTAATGTTTCCAATAACGGCTGGAACATCGTGGACAAGCAGCAAGCCGAGCTGAAGCGCGGTGAACTATCCATGAAGTTGGACGACACTCAGCTGGTTATGGGCCACAACACCCCCCGCACTCCCTGGATTATTGATCCGGGCCGAGATGGCGACGGCAACGAATCCGGTACGGTACTACCGCTTCCCCTGCTCTGTAACATGGCGGGCGGCAACGTGAATGACCGGCAGGAAGCGTTTCTTACCCGCGTAACCTACACCATTGCAGAATATGGCGTGACCATTCCCGGTGAAACCGATGTGGATATCGGGGATGTAATCGACGGTCAGCCCACCACTCCAGTGATCGGGCAGAAGTAATTCCAGCTATACTTTCATCACTCCCCCTGATTTTCAGGGGGAGTTCTCGTAACACTTTTACAATTTAGTATCCCATGGATCATAATAGCAACGCGCATCTGCACTTTCTTCTGACCAGCACGAACTAATATTGTTACGTTCGCAAAACTCCGCAGCTTTTTCGCCACACAACTTACGTGTTTTTTCGATATTTCGGGCATTTTTATTGTCTCTATTGTGCGGATACCATCGCACAAAGTAAATCTTTTTACTGTCCGGGATGTCTTTACGAACTCGTGCTACTTCGTGCGGCTGGATTCTACGGCCACTACATTTTCGTGGAACTTTTTTAGCAACATATTGAAGGAACTTATAGGAACTAAATCCATCGTTCTTATAATTGAGATGCAATACATCACAAAGAGAACAGAACACATCATCGGTTATTGGGGAAAGCAAATAACCTTTTTGCAGAGTAAGGATGAAGTTGCACTCTCCATGACCAACACAACCAAACATAAGTTCAAAAGGAGTTCTGTTAATAGCAAACACAACATCAAATTTTGCACCAGCAAATACAAATTCAAACCGATCTATACCTATGCCACTTTCTTTCATTGTCTGATACAGTTGAGCAATTTCTGGAAAGTAATAACATCCTTTATCTTTCAAATAACGCACGGAAAACCACCCTTTCTTGAGGAGCATCATATATGGAAAAATATCGAATTGTCATGCAAATGCACGAAGCAATGTGTTTTGTAGATGTAGTACCGGATTTTATCATCGAAGCTTCTGATGATTTTTCTGCCAAAAGGCAAGCTGCACAGCTTATCGAACATTGGGAGAAAAATGGAGTTATGGCCATTGGATTTGATATATACGCAAAAAAACTGATGAGCCAAGTAACACCGAGCAGTGGAATACACAGCTTTTCATATAAAAATTTCACCGTGTTCGATGAGTCAAAATATTCATCCTGTACTATGATTTTGCCAGAACACCTGAAAGAAGTCAACCAACAGAATTTTGTGGAATTGTTGTTTCAACGTTGCGCCGCCAGAAACAATAAAGAAACTCTAGCCATATTTGAATGTATCGCTTTCGGTGTGGAACGTATTTGAGGAGTGTAACACTGATCCGAAAGTGCGGCACTGCTCCGCGCATCTTCTTTTCAGGAGAAGTTATCACATGAGAAAAAGAACATTCTAATACAGCATTTTGTGGAGACAGCAGCCTCTCAAACTGCTGCCATAAAAATCATGTGCGTCATGTTTGATCTTCAGGATGAGCCGGATGCCTTTACTGTATATCAGGGTGAGGTACAGGAAATCCCTCAAACACTTCTAAGTCGTAAAGTAAACTGCTGGGAAGTCAAAGGCACTACTTTACACTTATTTGTGTTAGACACGGAATTGACCGAAAACGAGCGCAAAAAACTTCTTCATGGGGATTGAACGACAGGAGGAAACACATATGCCTACGCCTTTAAAAATCATCCACTTTATGCATCTTCGTATCGACGATTACCAGAAAACACGTATCATACAAGGTGGCAAAGTTTGCTATGAAGGAGAGTGCTTCGGCCCGTCGGAAGAACTCCAAAGCGCACAAATCAAGCACTGGTCTGTGGACAATGGCATTCTCGTGCTGGAAATCCGTAACCATAAGCATTCCTGAAGAATATTCACCCAGTCCCCCCTGATTTTCAGGGGGATTTTTTATTGTTCAGCCTTTTCGGCTGCTAAACCTGGTATAACGCTGCTCGCGTTATATAAATAAAAATTGAAAAAGGAGCGAATCACAATGAACAAGAACACCAACACCTGGAAAAAAGCCCTGAGCGGTATCTGCGCCCTGACCATGGTCTTCGGCATCGCAGCCTCCCCGGCCTACGCCATGGAGGACATGACGGAGCCGAACATGAGCATCACCAATCATCCCAACAGCATGATTCCCACCAAACTGGTCACGCCGGTGGGTAATAAGGCTTTTTACAAGATTGACGGCGGCAAGGTGATCTACGCTGACCGGGATGACGGCACCGGCTGGCAGGCTGTACCTAGTGCCTATATCAAAGGCAGCAAGTACAATGTGGGCAATGTAGACTACGGCGCTTACTTCGTGGGTGCGGATGAAGTGGTGTTCGTCCCTCTGAGCGAATGCTGCGCTGAGGATGACGGCACCTACACCTATCACCACGGTACCAAAGATGGCGCCACTGTATCGGAAGATGTGGACACCGCCACCAATGCCGATCCCAGCATGGGCACCAACTTCTATGTTCATGTAGAGAACGGCATTGATCCGGACGGCAGCACCAGCGAGGAAGTAGTTCCCGGCAAAACCGACGATGGTCGTGTGGAATACGAAGTGACCATTGCCACCAAGGCAACCTATCAGCTGAAAGCAACTGTCCCCATGTATGTCTGCATGTACGGCTACCGTGGCACCGGCAACATCATTGCCCCCGACTCCGATGCGTACCAGCTGAAGAATTACTCCACCAGCAATTCCGATGCCAGTGCCACCATCGTGGACATCACCAAAGTAACCCATTACGCAAAAATCTACGACGAGAACCACAGCGATGATACCCTGTTCTCCATCAGCTACGACAGCCAGGCAAAGAAGTACACCTACTGGTACTCCAACCCCGCTTTCATGTCGGACGGCAAAACCCCCAATCCCGACTGGCAGGAGCCGGAAAACTATCTGGTGCTGACCGACAAAAACATCAACGCCAGCGGTCAGTGCTATGTGATTTTCATTGATGGCAAGTGGGACTTCAAGGTTGCCGGTGTTCTGGAGGGTGATGCACTGAAGGAAACCGTAACCGCGATTGATCCCAACCATCCCCTGAGCACCGATCTGCACTATGGCGAATGGAACTTCGGCACTGAGTTTGCTGTGGGTGATTCTCAGGAAGGCGGCAAGGATACCGGTCTGGCCCTGAAGGTCAGCGAACTTCAGGCCGAGCCTGCAACCTGGCGTCTGGTTGATACCAGCACCAAAGCTGCCGACATGAAGCGTGGCGAACTGGCCATGAGCCTGGCTCCCGAGACCGCTATCTCCAACGCATCTGCCATTGATCTGTCCACCGCCAGTGCCCCCATCGACATCACTGAGCGCGGCTGGTTCCTGGCTGCTCCCCAGCTGGGCGAGGATGGCACTGTAAGTGATGAGGAAGCAACCACTCTGGGCGTTACCGCGAAAGCCCAGATGGCCGGCGGCAATGTCAACGATTCCGGCTGCACCAGCGTGGTCAAAGTGACCTACACCATGACCCCCGCTTTTGGTATTGCGGACGGCGAAACCAATACGGTCACGGGCGATGGCGTAACCAGCAACCGATAAGATCTGATGACTCTTCCGGCAGAAATCTGCCGGAAGAGTTCTTTTTTGTGTGAGGTATGTATGAAAAACACTGAAACGCGCGCCAAAGCATCCAACAAACGTATTCTGGTGCTTCTGCCCCTGATCATTGTGCTGCTGCTTGGCTGTATTGTCTGGATCAAAATGAATCCTCAGATTTTTCATTCTGATGTGCGGCAGCTGGAAAATCAGATTAAAGCAGAATTGGGGCAGCTGGAGGATAAAAGCAATGATGAGATCCAAGCTGCACTCAACGAGGTCGTCACAGAAGGCAGTCTGAGCATTTCCATTAACGCACATCCAGTATTCCCCACTGGCGATTCGAACGGCAGTCTTAAGATCGAGAACGGGCCGCAGAACTTATACGCACAGCAGGTTATCATCACGCTGGATGACACCGGCGAGGAAATTTACGATTCCGGCTATATGCCAGTGAACAGCCACATTCAGCAAGACAAACTGGAGGTTGATCTTGCTCCGGGCGATTATGCAGCCACCGCTGTTTTTACCGCTTTTGATGTAGACTCTAACATCACGGTTGGAAAGGCCGTAGCACAACTGAAAATTACTGTTTTAAATTAAGGAGGGATTTCGTTGAAGCTCAAAACTTATCTTGCCGGTCTGCTTGCAACGCTTGCAGCCTGCACTTTATTCACGTTTCCGGTCTGGGCTGCGGAAGATCTCCCGGTGGAACAAGCCAGTGAAAGGGGCGCAACAATTTCCAGTGAAGTTGATATCGCTTCCAATCATTCTCCCAAAATGGGCACCCAATATTTCATGTACATTCCTCCTGATCCGGTATATGAAATGCCGAAGATGGGAGATGAGAGTATTGGACAGCGGCAGTTGATTTTCATTGCATTGGGTACCGGATTCGGTTATCTGGGCGTTCACTTTTACGATCAAAAGCGACACCATGAATAGAGCATTATTTTTGATTCGAATCATCCTGATGTGCTGCTGCCTTTGTGCCAGCATCCTGATTTGTTCAAACTCCTATCGCACTTGGAAAACAGTAAATACCGCCAATACTTTGGTTTCCATTTATGAGAGTAACGCCGATTCTGAATTCTGGGACTGGTCCCATGGTCTGCTCGACCTAAACCCGGACTATGTCGGCTGGCTTACAATTCCGGGCACAACGGTGGACGGGCCGGTGGTTCAGGGCCATGATAATACAGAATATCTTCGCACGGATTTCTTTGGCGAACCGGCCAGTTCCGGAACGCTCTTTATCGACGAAAATGCGGATATGAACACAAGTGGAAACTTTATTGTTTACGGTCATCTGATGCGTGACGGTACAATGTTCGCCGATCTGGCCCAGTACAAAAGCAAGGAGCTTTTTGAAACGAATTCTTTGGTGCGCTGGGAAACACGCACAGGCATTCGCTATTACAAATTGTTTGCAGGTCTGATTGTTTCCGGAAGCGACTCTCCAATTCGTGCGTGGTTCAATAAGCAGACACCCGAACAGGAAAAGGAGATGCTGGACACAATTGCTCATTCTGCGTATTTCTATCAGGAAGATCTGCTGCGCAGTGGTCCTTATCTATTTCTCATTACCTGTGATTATCAAAAAGAAAACGGGCGTCTGGTTCTTGTGGCCAGCGCTCTGTAAAGGAGTGTTTTCTATTGGATTGTTAGACTTGCTGGCTTCTCTTCAGGGAGTCTTTATTTCCGATCTCTCACTTCGTTCAGAATGCCGCTGGCAGGCATTATGTGATCTTGCACAACTGCTAAAGGAACCGGAACATTCATTGTATTCCCTGGAGGAATGGAGCGAAAGCATTTCTTACCTGATACACAAAAATATCCAGTTCCCCAGCTATGCGGACCTGGAGAAAACTTTACAACTTTTTCTATAACAATAAACTTGGGGGTTCGTAATGGAACCCCCATTTTTTTGAGGTAAACCATGCAACAAAACACGAAATCTTCCCCTCGCGTCTGGCTTTATGCACGGCTTCCCGGCGATGAACTCGGCACACTGAATCAGCTGAATTTTCTGCGCCTGCGCGCTAACCTTCAAAACTGCACTATCGTCGGTACGAGCATTGATACCCGTCGAGGCTGGCTGCATCGTTCCGGTTACCGTGAAATGATGCGCCATGTAAAAAGCGGAGATGTGGATCAGGTTCACATTTGCCGGTTGGGCACGATCAGTCACTCCTCTTCTTTCCTGTACCATTTTTTCAGATCGCTCTCTCTGCATCATGTAATCGCCTGTGCTGCTGAAGTCAGTTTGGCTTCCTGTGTCGGGTACTACCGGTTCGCACACAAGGCAGAGCAATACGCTCTCCGAAACGGGCTTTCCCTTCCCTGGTAGCATTCTCTTCTCACGGCCAACCCCTTCAATTCAGCTGCCTTTTCCCGCCCGGCCGCGTACTGCGCTGGGCGGGGCGCATTGTGCTGCGCACAATGCGAGCAAGCACGACAATATGCCGTCATTGGGCATATTATCACTTGTTAGGGTGTCCCCTAAAACCCCGTCCCCTTCGTCAGTTCACATGGCCGCCTTTTTGTGGTAATATAATGAAAAATATTCGAACGGGAGTTGATGATCCTTGCTGAAAATTTTCTTTGGAACTATGCCGGAGGCAATTTACAATACATCAATGTACTTTGACAATGTATATCTGGACAAGTGGATTACTGATCCGTTCGCCCAAAAAATCATCAAAGCCATTGACAAAGGTGAAGTTCTTAGTGCCAGTGCAATTAAAAGTAAAGCTTTAGGTGTAATCCCGGTGACAGGCTTATCTGGCGGTGTGAAGACCCTTCTATTGATTCGCAATGAACCTCAAAAAATATTCAACGCATCAACCTGCGGAGATAACTGTGCCCGCTGGATTTTGGAAATAGCAAAGGAATGCAAACAGGATGTGGTGATTAATCTTTACCACATCATGGATTTCGGTTCTAAACCTTTCGAATTGGAAATTTTGAACAATCATAAAATTATCCATAGCATGGAAGAGCTTGTCGAACCCGCAGGATTTTTTATTAAGGAGGGCATGATCACTTGAAAGGCTCTTATGATGTAAAAGTTTGGAATCGTCGAGTGCAGTACAAATTCACCATTCGCCGAAACCTCACTATTTTGCGCGGAGACAGCGCAACCGGAAAAACCACTCTAATTGATCTAATCGCTTCCTACCAAGCCAATGGTGCCCATAGTGGTGTATCCGTGCAATGCGATAAACCTTGTGTTGTTCTTTCTGCATTAAATTGGGAGCAAAACCTCTCTCTCATCCAAAACAGCATTGTTTTCATCGACGAAGGCGATCCTTTTGTTGCCACAAAAGAATTTGCTCGAGCGGCCCAAAAGAGCAACAACTATTATGTAATCGCTACTCGCGCAAGTCTTTTCAATCTTCCATACAGTGTAACCGAAATATATGGAATTCGTAATATATCCGGTAACCTTTATGAAGGGACAAAACGCCTTTATAGTCAGTTTTATCCTTTATATACAATACCTTCAAATAACGAAAAGCCTGATCTTGTAATTGTCGAAGACGCTCACTCTGGCTTTGAATTTTTTTCCAAGATATGTAGCGACCATGGTATTCAATGCATCAGTGCAAAAGGGAAGTCTAACATTTACCCAGAAATTGTAAAACGCAGCCATAACGAAAAAATCCTAGTTATTGCTGATGGTGCAGCTTTTGGCCCTGAGATTGAACGTGTAGTAGCTTTACGAAACGTACGCTCCCTTAGCATTTATCTTCCCGAATCTTTTGAATGGATTATCCTGAAGTCCGGCGTAATTCCACAGAGAATTTCCATAAAGAACATTCTAGAATCACCTTCCGCTCACATCGAGAGCAGTGAATATTTCAGTTGGGAACAATTCTTTTCGGCCATTCTCATTCAAATCACCAATGACACCTATTTAAAATATCAAAAGTCGACACTGAATCCAGTCTATCTTCAAAAGAAGGAATCAGAGAAAATTCTTGACGTGATTGCTGAAACTACTTCCGCTTTTCTTTCTCCTATTGAACCCAAACAATAAACATTTTTGCCGACTGCTTTTGTGAGCAGTCGGCTTTTTATTACCTCGGAGGATATTCGCTTGAAACGTTTAAAAAAAGTAACCGTTCGCTTGTCTGAATCCGAATATATTCATTTGAAGGAGCAATCCTTTATAACTGGATTCAAGATGGAGCCTTTTATCAGAAGCCTTATTGCGGGGTGCAATCTTAAACCCAGTCCTCCCGACAGCTACAAGGATCTGGTGCGGGAACTATCCGCTATCGGAAATAATATCAATCAAATCACTCGTCTGGCCAACAGCGCAGGAAGCGTCTCTACTGCTCAAGCAGAACAACTTTCCCGTTTAATGCGTGAAGTTTGGACCAAAATACAAGAGTATGCTTGAGCTACTTTCGCATTGAATAAAGGACTTGTGTGTGATTAAAAAAAGCATTTGTTTGATTATTTATTATATTTACAACAACGAAATATTTTATTGTTGTTCTTTTTATAAAACTGTGATATTCTTTTGGTAATTATAAAGAAAGCTGGTGATTATATATGTTGACCTCTGAAACTGAAAAGAAGCGGACTCGCCGTTCACCTGAAGAACGTGCTGCGGATTTCGACGCTAAAATCGAAGCCGTAAATCACACAATTGCTGATCTCGAAGCGAAAAAGCAAGCTGCCGTATCCAGCTACGATGAAAAAATTGCTTCCGCGCGAAAACGCGTGAAAGTGTTGGAAGAAAAAAAGGCAGCGATCTTTGCCCCCAAGCCCAAGCGGAAAGTCCGGAAAACCAAAAAGCAGAAAATTCAGGATATTCTGAAACAGGCACAAAAAGCAGGTATGAATCCACAGGAAATCGCCGAGTGCCTGGGCATTGATTTTGAAGGATAATAAAACAACGGAAAAGCCTGCACCTTCATGCATTCATGCAGTCAGGAGCAGGCTTTTCTATGTTATATAGACAGCTTACCAATTTTATATATTGCTTTTCTTTTTTCCCCAATGCCGACAAATCTGATTGTACACCTGTTCGGTTGTGTAGGTTCTTTTCCCCTGTAAGCGTCCTAACTCGGCTTTCAGCACCATCGCCCGGTGTTCTAACACTGCATCACGTCGATTTTGCTCTTGCTCATAAGAAATGTGTGTGTTCACACCCATACTCAACTCTCCATTTTACACAATGCCGTTTTTCTGATAAGAGATTATCGAAGAGAATACATCTTTTGTCTATCCTTATCCAGAGCAGCAACCTCCAGCTCTTATCTGCATAACCTCTTGTTTCAAGAAAAGTATACGCTACTTCTGTGCAAATAACAATATTTTCACTTCCAGGAACATATCCCCACTACCTTCAATTATGTAGTATTAATCTCGAATTCTTGCCGCTGTGCCCTTTGTACAGCGGCTTCTATTTTTAAAATGGCTTATACCAAAATCATACCAGTGCGCAGCGATCTGAACCGCTGCCTATCCTATACCTCCAATCCAGAGAAAACCGAAGTCATCCAAACCAAAGACCTTGAACGCCTTTTGAGCTACACCCAAAACAATGAAAAAACCGAATATCAATTGTATGTGGCCGGATTCAACTGTGATCCGGCCACTGCTTTTTCTTCCATGCAAGCCACCAAACGCCGATGGAAGAAACCTGAAAACAGTGGTGTGCTCGGCTATCACATTATCCAGAGTTTCACCCCAAAAGAGGTGACGCCAGAACAATGCTTTGAGATCGGCTGTGAATTTGCCCGCCGTTTTCTTGCAGAGCGATTCGAATGCACCGTCAGCACTCATCTGGATCAGAAGCATCTTCATTGCCATATTGTATTCAATTCCGTCAGCTTTGCGGATGGCCGTATGTTCCGAAATGATTTCAAAAGTTACTATCAGGGAATCCGCAAGATTTCCGATGAACTGTGCCGTGAATACAAACTCTCTGTCATTGAAACCGATGGGCATGGGCTTTCTTATGGGGATTGGAAACGGACAAATCAGGGGCAGCCCACCGTCCGGTCTCTGGTAAAGGCAGATGCTGACCGGGCACTCCTTATTGCAACGAGTTACGAAGGATTTCTTCGTGAACTGGAGAATATGGGCTATCAGGTCAATGCTTCTCCAAATCACAAATACACTTCCGTTATTCCACCGGGCCGCACCAAAAGCATCCGCCTGGAAAAGCTGAGTCCTCAATATGAAGAAACTGCTGTCCGCGAGTATTATCGGCAGCTTCAGCAGATGCCCCGTCAGGAGCGGCAGCAGTATCAGGAACAGCTTGACCAGCAGACCCAGCGATGGATGCCCCCGGAGCTTCTGGTCCGCCGCCGCTACCGATCTTTCCGCGCGCCATTTCACCCGATTCGTCACAAGCGTGTGCGCGGCTTTATGGCCCTTTATTACCATTACTGTGCCCTGCTGCGAAAAACCTATCGGGGAAAAAGCTCTCGCCGCTGCTACTACTTGCTTCGGCAGGAGTTTCTCAAATTTGACCGCTATTTGCAGCAGTGTGATTTTTTGTGGCAGAACCACATTGAAACCAGCGAGGATCTGGCTGCGTTCAAAGCCCGCACCGCATCCGAAATGGACCAGCTTATCCTCGTGCGCAGCAAACTTTACCGACAGAAAGGGGGTGTTGACAATGTAGAACGCACTACCAACATCAAGAGCCTGACAGCTCAGATTCGACAGATGCGCCGAGATCTTTCCTTGTGTTCTCAGATTGAATCGGATGCAGACAAGCTGCGCCAACAGCTCGTACAGGCTCGCACACCGGAACAAGAAAACCAACGGAATAGCGAGGTGATTTACCATGAACAACGGCGGAGAGGCTGCTGACCAGATGGTTCGCCAGTCCCTGCAATTTGCTGAGGTTGCCATCAAACTAACCGCCCTCGGCTTCAAAAATGCTCTCTCCATGGCACTTGCTTACGCCAAAGAGCGTCCCAAGGTTCGGGGCCGAACCCGACTTGATCGCCTTCTTCGGGAAGGGAGAGAACTCCGGATCATCCCCATACAGACAAAAGATCTGAAGGAATTTACCCAGCAGGCTAAACACTATGGGGTGTTGTTTGCTCCCATCCGGGACAAACAAGGCCAGGGTGAAAAGCTGGACATCATGTTCAGGGCGGAAGATGTATCCAAACTGAACCGCATCTATGAACGGATGGGCTATGCCATTCCCCAGCAGACGAGGCAAGGACGAAAAAAAGCATTAACCCGCCATCCGCAAGACAGCAACTTGCGAATGCGCGGGGATCTTGAAGCGAAAGCGGACTCCCGGCCTTCGGTGCGCACAGCAATCATCGAACTGAAAAAAGCTGCGCTTGCAGCTCAAAAAGCACGAGAACAAGCCCGGGATGCCATTACACCAGATAGAGGGGAGAGATAGCCTATGAATGGCGTACACCTTGACATTGCAGAATGGAAGCAGAAAAAAGAGCTGGAGCGTGGAGCCATTGCGGCCGCGCAGCAGATGGCCCTGCGTCAGGTAATTCAAAACGGAGAAACTCTTGGGCGTTATCTGTTGGGGCGTGGCCGACTTGCTTCCAAATTAACTTCCGGCAACACCGCTCTTGTGCTGCAGGAATTTCCGGACTCTCAGGCTGCACTTACCTTTCAGGAATGGCAGACGTTTGGCCGCAACATCAGCAAAAGCGCCAAAGGTGTCTCTATTCTCACCCAGCAAGACGGTTACTTGACTGTGGAAAAAGTATTCGATCTTTCTCAGACCTACGGAAATAAACCCTATCCACTCGTTCTTCTGACTGCCGGTGAGGATTACATGCAAAAAGCCCTAGAAGCCTTGGCTCCTTTTTGCCCGGTCCCCATTCGCAAATCCAAGGAAATAACAGACTCCGTCCTTTTTGCCTCGGAACGTCAGGCGATCCTCTACCGTCCCGACGCGACGGAACAACAGCGATTTCGCTATCTACCCGGTGCAATTCTTCAAGCTTATGCCGAGTACTACGAACCCGGTGTCTCTCAGACCGACCAGGTACAGTTTTACTCCCTTGCCATCTGCATTGAACTTTGCGGCCGATTCGGCATCGCACCTCCGGAAGGATATATCGTCAAGTTGGAGAAGTATATTCCTTTGTTCAAGAGTGAGGATGTCCGCAAGGTTTTGGAAGACATCCGGGAACTCTCCCGTACCATGGGGGACTGTGTGCAGAAAGCCTTACCAGAAAAGGAGTCCTCACAATTTCCTATGCCGGAAACTATCCTATGAGGTTCCTCCATGCGGTCAAAACGTAACGATGAATGGATTTTCTGGGGAATTCTTCTGATTCCTTTGCTCTGGGCTGCCGCCGCATTGGCTCAGGCCATTGAACAGGGCGACGGTCTTAGCGGTATTGTTTCTGTCTTCTCCACCCTGCTGAACGATCCTTTTTCTGTTCGTTGGTGTTCCCACACTGCCGGGTGTCTTGTGGCAGTTCTGGTGCTTTATCCCATGGCAGTATACTGCCATATGCTGGACATGGCTGACCGGCACCCCGGCGCAGAACATGGCACAGCCAAATGGGGCAGCGCAGCTCATCTGAACCGGAAATACCGTAATCGAAAAAAGCCGGACCAAAACTATTTGCTGTCTGCTCATGTGCAGTTCAGCATGAACAGCCATGCGCACCGGCACAATCTGAATGTGGTTGTGATCGGTGGTTCCGGCTCTGGCAAAACTCGCTTTTATGTAAAGCCGAATGCCATGCAATGTGCCTGTTCCTATCTGTTTTTGGACCCCAAGGGCGAACTGCTTCGTTCTCTGGGTGGGCTATATGAGGAAATGGGTATCCCTGTCACCGTCATTGATCTGGTGCATTTTCAGGGGCACTACAACCCCATGGCCTATTTGGAAACCGACGAGGATGCCATCAAGCTGGCTTTTGCCATCGTCAACAACACAAAACCCAAGGATGCGCCTGCAAGCGGCGACAAGTTTTGGGATGATTCCAGTGTGATGCTCATTTCCGCCATTATCCTGTACCTGCTGTATGAAGCGCCGGTCTATGAACAAAACTTCAGCACCCTGATGTTCATGATCGCCAACTGCCAGCTCAGCGAAAATGACATGGAAGAAAACCCGCTGGAAACACTGTTTTCCCGGTTGGAAGAGCGTGATTCAGACCATCCGGCAGTTCTGCAATTCAAGTCCTTCAAACTGGGTTCCACCAAGACGTTGCAATCTGTCCTGATTTCCGCAGCCGCGAACCTGTATATGTTCAACAGCCGTCAGTTTGCTGAAATGACCAGCCGGGACGAATCTTTTCTACCCCAGCTTGGTCTGGAAAAACGTGCGATTTTCTGTGTTATCCCGGACAATGACACCACCTTCAATTTTCTGGTCACCATTCTTTATACTCAACTGTTTGACCAGCTGTTCCGTCTGGCTGACTCGAACCCCAAATATAACGGTGCGCTGCCCGTGCATGTCCGGCTCATGATGGATGAATTCGCAAATGTTGCTTTGCCGAAAAACTTCAAAAACATTCTTGCAGTGTGCCGCAGCCGAAACATCAGCTGCGACATTATCCTGCAAAACATTGCCCAGCTGAAGAGCCTGTTCAAAGATGACTGGGAAGGAATCATCGGCAACTGCGATTCGATGGTCTATCTGGGTGGCAATGAATATGGTACCTTTGAGTATCTCTCCAAAATCCTGGGCAAACAGACGGAACGCACCAAAAGCCAAAGCATCAGCCGCGGCTCTCACGGTTCTTCCAGCGAAAGCGTCCAAACTGCCGGGCGGGAACTCTCCATGCCGGATGAGATCCGCCGCTTGAATGACAATGATTGCCTGCTTTTGCTGCGCAGTGAAGACCCGGTCATCGACCAGAAATATGATATTCTGAAGCATCCTAATGTAAGGTTCACACCCGATGGCGGGGGTGAGCCTTTTGTTATGCCTGGCGACCATATGGCGCAGGCCACCACCATCACCATGGATATGGTAGATCAACTGACACAGCGGGAAATCAGTCCCGAAATGTATCAGGAACTTCATCAATTACAAAAAACCTATTATCGAAAGGAATCCGGACATGAACATCATCAAAAACCATACCGAAAAAGGCTCTGATCTGAAGCTGAATCAGCAGGAGCGCACCATCAAACGCCTGTATCAGATTTGCGCTCTGACCCTAGCAACCGGCTGCCTGATGGCATTCCCTGTTTTTGCTGCCGGTGATCCCTTGACCAGCATCAACAATCTTTCCGACTTCGTTTTCAGTGCCATCAAGGCCATCGGCGCGATTCTACTGGGCTTCGGCATCGTCCAGATTGGCCTTGCCCTGAAAAGTCATGATGCAGGCCAGCGAGCGCAGGGTTTCATGACCTTTTTCGGTGGTGTTGTCATCTATTTCGCCAAAGACATCCTCGACATGATCCTGTGATTGATCGCCGGGCCGACCGCTTTTCCTCCGGTCGGCCCGGTATTTTTCTGGAGGTGGTCTTACTTTGAATCAAAACTGGATCGTGGAAAATCTGAACAGTGCCTTTTCCACCTGGAACAACCGACTGACGGAACTCTGGTCACTGGCTACCACCAGCCCGGAAACCTTCAAGGGTGGTGCTGTATGGTCTGTCATGCAGGGCATCCACAGCACACTTCTCGGCGTGGGCTACGGCCTGCTGATCTTGTTCTTTGCCATCGCACTGTTCAAAAACACTGCAAATTTCCATGAGCTGAAGCGACCTGAAGCAGCCATTCATTATCTGATCCGCTTTGTCGCCGCAAAGGCTCTGGTAGGCTATGGCATGGAAATCATGCTGAAAATCTTCTCTATCTGCAATGGCGTTGTCCTTCAGATTGCAGGCAGAATGAGCGGTATCTCTCAGGCCATGGTTCATCTTCCCGGAGAAATCCAGACTGCCATCGAAGAGGTAGGCTTTCTCGCCAGCATCCCGTTATGGCTGGTCACCATCCTGGGCAGTCTGTTTATTCTGGTGCTTTCCTTTATTATGATTCTGACGGTGTACGGGCGCTTTTTCAGGCTGTATAGTGCGCCCGGAAGGGCTGCGGCGTAAGCCAAAGCAGCCCGCGGGCAATTTGGGATTCTGCCAGTGGCGCGGCAGTAGGAAAAGGTATTGCGAAAGGAGGTGGAAATCACCCTATCACCAGCCGATTTATCCGGAGGGGAAACCCAAAGGGGAGTGTAGCATATCGGCAACGCCGTAAGTTGGGAAACTATCGAACCACTACTGAACGGCAAGGTGAAACGTTGTGAACGAGGAATAAAGCTGGATTGCTTGAAGGGCAGTCCAAGGCGGCATACTGGAGCCGGCGGCGCAGGATAGTTGTATTCGCCGCATACCGTGGCAATCGGTGACATGTATACACCGATTGCGGAATACCCACGGTAGCCAACCGCAATAAGCGGATAACGGACGAAAACCCATTCCGACATCACAACACGCTGTCCCAAACTGCTTAACCGGGGATTGCCTAACCCGGAGTGCCAAAAAGGCTATGGCTTTCAGAGCCTGAAAATCCGGTATGGCAACGGAGCCGCCATAGTAGTCCGAGCAAGGGAAAGCCTTGCACATGGCAAAGGGCGGCAGGATATCAACCAAGCTATCAATGGAAAGGTGCGTGAGGCACTATGAGAAATCCAAAGAATGTTTTGGAAAGTTTAACTTCAAAAGCAGCAAATGAAGATTACCACTATAAACGGCTTTATCGGAATTTGTACAACCCGGAATTTTTCCTGTTGGCATACGAGCGCACTCAAGCAAAGCCTGGCAATATGACAGCCGGAAACGATGGGAATACAATCGATGGCATGAGTATGAAGCGGATTGACAGTCTTATACAGAAATTAAAAGACTTCAGCTATCAGCCGAAACCAGCCAGAAGAACTTATATTCCCAAAGCAAACGGTAAAATGCGCCCATTGGGTATTCCGGCCTTTGACGACAAACTGGTACAGGAAGTGGTACGCATGATACTGGAAAGTATCTATGAACCCACATTTCAAAATTCATCCCATGGATTCCGTCCGAAGCGGAGCTGTCACACAGCTCTGCAATATATCAAGCGGAATTATACGGGTGTCAAATGGTTTGTCGAGGGCGACATCAAAGGGTGCTTTGACAACGTCGACCACCATGTGCTGGTGCGGATACTGCGCAGACGTATCAAAGATGAATATTTCATCAGCCTGATTTGGAAATTTTTGAAGGCAGGCTACATGGAGGACTGGGTGTACCACAACACCTACTCCGGCACCCCGCAGGGGTCGCTGATTAGCCCGATTCTGGCGAATATATACCTCAATGAACTTGATGTGTTTATGGCAAAATACGCAGAGTCCTTTAACTGCGGAAAAGGCCGGAAAATCAATCCAGCTTACAAAATGCCGCTGGATGTTCGGCGCGGAAAGCAGGAATGGCTGAAACGCAATAGTGCGAAAATCAGTGAGGAAAAGCGCCAGAAAGTTATGGCAGAGATTCGGGAACTGAACAATTATCTGTCCACAGTCCCGTATAGCGACCCTATGGATACAGGGTACAAGCGGGTCGTATATGTGCGCTACGCCGATGATTTCCTGATTGGTGTGATCGGAAGCAAAGAGGATGCAAAACAAGTTAAGACCGATGTGGGGGAGTTTATCAAGGAGCAACTCCATTTAGAAATGTCTCCGGAAAAGACGCTCATCACCCATGGAAATGACTTTGCACGCTTCCTCGGCTACCTGGTCACAGTCAGCCGCGAGCAAAACCGCACTCGGACAAAAAACGGGTTCACACGCCGAACCTACGTGGGAAAAGTCAAGCTGTATGTGCCAAAGGAAAAATGGCTGAATCGCCTGCTCTCCTATAGTGCGCTGAAAATCAGCTATGACAAGGCCCATGGAAACAAAGAGGTGTGGGAGCCAGTAAGACGCCCGGGATTGATACGTCTGGATGATATTGAAATCTTGAATCAATATAACGCGGAAGTGCGCGGGATGTACAACTACTATCGGCTGGCAAACAATGCCACTGTGCTGAACGCTTTTGTCTATGTGATGAAGTACAGCATGTATAAGACCTTTGCTGGGAAATATCGGACGAGTATGCGAAAAATTATCTACAAATACTGCCGCAACAAAGACTTTACCGTATCCTATCAAACCAAGAGCGGAACAAAGTCTGTTGTGTTTTACAATCAGGGAGTGCGCCGGAACGACAAAGTCATCGCAACGGAAAACCCTGATATCATCGGCAGAACGAACGAAAACCGACGTTATACCCGACTGACAGACCGGCTGCAAGGCCATGTGTATGAGTTCTGCGGAGCCGAAACGGAGGATATCGAAATCCATCACATCCGAAAACTAAAAGATTTAAGTGGTAAGGCAGAATGGGAACGCCATATGATTGCGCGCAAACGTAAGACGATGGCACTGTGCCATTCCTGTCATGTAAAGCTGCATAATGGAAAGTTAGACTGATATCTGGAAAGCCGGATACATCGAGAGGTGTACGTCCGGTTTGGAGGGGAACGTTTGGAAACCTGCCGCAGAAATGCGGTAAGGCGCCGGGCGCTTACCCTACTGTACACCGCTCTGGCCCCCCTTCCTCTTTCAACCTTTGCAGGCGAAAGCACCCAGAGCGTGGGCATTTCTTTTCTGAAAAGCTATGTGGGCGTATGCCTGGAAGGAGCTGTGATCGTATTGGCCTGCATCATCTATGCAGGCTTTGTGAACACGCCATCGGTCGGAGGCGGTGAAGCCACCACAATGGTCTGGAGCTATCTGGCCGAAACCGTATTTAATATGTTGGTTCTGGTGGGGCTCATCAAAGGGTCTGACCGAATCATCCACGAAATGATGGGGTTATAACCAATGCAGACACCAATCAACAAAGAAATTCGTCATTACCAGGAATCCATTTGCCTTGGGATGAATCTGCGGCAAACAATCTGCGCTGGGTGTGCAATGGCACTGGCTGGAGCGATCTATTACTTTGGCTCTCCCCTGTTGGGCCGGGAAACTGCCAGCTGGTTGTGCATTGTAGCAGCTGCACCCGTAGCCGCGTCCGGCTTCTTCACCTATGACGGCATGAATTTTGAAAAATTTCTCTGGGCCGTGTTTCGCTGCCTGTTTCTCAATGCCGGGACGCGGATATGGAAATCGGAAAACCGTTATCTGAAATTAAAAGCACAGCGCAAAAAAGCTGGGAAAGGAAAACCGAATGAAATTAAATGAATATGCCTCCACCCGGAAAACGCGAGGCCATTTCTATATCCCCCGGTCGGTACAGCAGTCCATCCCGGTGGATGAGATTTTCGCCGATGGTATCTGGCGCTCCGGCGAGGTATTCAGCCAGATGTGGCGTATTTCCGACATCAATTTTTCCATGTTATCAGACAGCAACAAACGCATCCTGCAATCACAATATGGTGTTGTCTATGCGGGCATCCCCTCCGACTGCTGGGCCAAATTCTGCATTACCAGCCAGCACATGGATGAAAAAAGTTTCCGTAAAAGCATCCTGTACCAGCCTGAACACGATGGCCATGACGATCTGCGGCAGGAGAAAAACGACCATCTCATTGCCTGTGCCAGCGACGTGGGGAACGTGATTCAGCAAAAATTCCTTATCATTTCCACCGTAAAAAGAAATGTTCGGGAAGCCCGGGATCGGCTTCGTCAGATTCAGGGCCACCTCATCAGTTCCCTTTCTGCTTTGGGCTGTACAGTCACCAATGTCACCTGCAGTGAACGGCTGGAAATTCTGCACAACTTCTTTCGGATTGGCGAGGAAGGCCATTTTCAATTTGATCTTTCCGAATGCCAACGCCTGGGCAATGATTTCAAAAGCGCCGTCTGCCCCGACACCCTCAACTTCAAACGCTCTCATATTGAGATCGATGGCCGCTTTGCAAAGTGTATGTCCATCTCCCATTTCCCCCAACAGCTGAACGACCGGTTCATCACCACTCTTTTGCAGCAGGTCCCTTACATCATTCTGAGCATTGATGTGGTTCCGGTGGAACCGGAAGATGCCATGCAGGCTCTGGAAGAGGTGCGCAT
>NZ_CAXSWZ010000036.1:0-28100 GCF_964241245.1 Allofournierella massiliensis | reverse complement strand
CTGGTGATTGAGGCACCGCTGGTGGCAAAGAAGGCCCAGCCCGGCCAGTTCATCATCGTGCGCGCCAAGGAGGATTCCGAGCGTATTCCCCTGACTGTGGCGGACTATGACCGTGAGGCGGGCACCGTGACCATCATCTTCCAGATCGTGGGCGGTTCCACCATGGAGCTGAACGAGCTGCGCGAGGGCGAGAGCGTACACGACTTCGTTGGCCCTCTGGGCGTTGCCAGCCATCTGGACGGTCTGAAAAAGGTGGCCGTTGTGGGCGGCGGCGTGGGCTGCGCCATTGCCTACCCCATTGCCAAGAAGCTGCATGAGCTGGGCTGCGAAGTGCACAGCATCGTGGGCTTCCGCAACAAGGATCTGGTGATTCTGGAGGACGAGTTTGCCGCCTGCAGCGACAAGCTGGTCATGATGACCGACGACGGCAGCCACGGCCAGAAGGGCGTGGTTACCGCTCCGCTGGAAGAGCTGATCAAGAGCGGTGAGAACTACGACGAAGTGATCGCCATCGGACCTCTGGTCATGATGAAGTTCGTTTGCCTGACCACCAAGAAGTACGATGTGAAGACCGTTGTGTCTATGAACCCCATCATGATCGACGGCACCGGCATGTGCGGCGGCTGCCGCCTGACCGTGGGCGGCGAGACCAAGTTCGCCTGCGTGGACGGCCCTGACTTCGACGGCTATCTCGTGGACTTCGACGAGGCCATGCAGCGCGGCAACATGTACAAGGAATTCGAGACTCACGCCCGTGAGGAGCACTGCAACCTGTTCAAGAAGAACGTGCAGTAATTTCGCGTACAGAAAAACTCTTTATCGTCAGGAAATTGAAAAACAATTGGGAGGAACCCGAAAATGGCATTGCATAATATGGATCCCAAGCGCTGCCCCATGCCCAGCCAGGATCCCAACGTTCGGAACAAAAACTTCAAGGAGGTAGCTCTGGGCTACACTCCCGAGATGGCAGTCAACGAAGCCAAGCGCTGCCTGGGCTGCAAGAACAAGCCCTGCCAGACCGGCTGCCCGGTTGGCATCGACATTCCCAGCTTCATCGCCAAGGTGGCGGAAGAGGATTTTGAGGGTGCCTATCAGGTGCTGAGCGCTTCCAGCGCGCTGCCCGCGGTTTGCGGCCGCGTCTGCCCGCAGGAGACTCAGTGCGAAGGCAAGTGCGTGCGCGGCATCAAGGGCGAGAGCGTGGGCATCGGCCGTCTGGAGCGCTTTGTTGCCGACTGGCACCGTGAGCACAACACCGCCGCCCCCACCGTTCCCGAATCCAACGGTCATAAGGTGGCCATCATCGGTGCCGGCCCCAGCGGCCTGACTGCCGCCGGCGATCTGGCCAAGCTGGGCTACAAGGTCACCGTGTACGAAGCTCTGCATCTGGCAGGCGGCGTGCTGGTGTACGGCATTCCCGAGTTCCGTCTGCCCAAGGCCATTGTGCAGAACGAGATCGAAGGCCTGCAGGCCATGGGCGTGGACATCGAGACCAACATGGTCATCGGTAAGGTACTGACCATCGACGAGCTGATGCACGACTACGGCTACGAGGCCGTGTATGTGGCTTCCGGCGCCGGTCTGCCCCGGTTCATGGGCATCCCCGGCGAGAGCCTGAAGGGCGTGTACTCCGCCAACGAGTACCTGACCCGCGTAAACCTGATGAAGGCTTACAAGGAAGGCAGCAAGACCCCCATCAAGAAGAGCAAGAACGTAGCCGTTGTAGGCGGCGGCAACGTGGCCATGGACGCTGCTCGCAGCGCCAAGCGTCTGGGTGCCGAGAATGTGTACATCGTGTACCGCCGCGGCATGGAAGAGCTGCCCGCCCGTAAGGAAGAGGTGGAGCATGCCGAGGAAGAGGGCATCATCTTCAAGCTGCTCACCAATCCCGTGCGCGTTTTGGGTGACGAGAACGGCTGCGTGACTGGTATGGAATGCGTGGAGATGGAGCTGGGCGAGCCCGATGACAGCGGCCGCCGCCGCCCCGTGGAGAAGAAGGACAGCAATTTCGTGCTGGATGTGGACACCATGATCATGTCCATCGGTACCAGCCCGAACCCGCTGATCCGTTCCACCACTCCCGGTCTGGAAACCAACCGTCACGGCTGCATCGTGACCAACGGCGACGACGGTCTGACCAGCCGTGAGGGCGTGTACGCCGGCGGCGACGCCGTGACCGGTGCTGCCACCGTTATTCTCGCCATGGGCGCTGGTAAGCATGCTGCCAAGGCCATCGACGAGTACATCAAGAGCAAGAACAAGTAAGCAATGCTTCATAAAGGGCGGTGCCGCTTCTGGCACCGCCCCTTTTTACACGTAAAAACGCCCCTGCAGCTGTCTTTACGCACAGCTGCAGGAGCGTTTTGTGATTTTGTTCAGGATTCCGCCGGGCGGCGTACCGCATTATCCTGAAAGCGGAAACTGCCGGGATAATGCCGGGACTGGGTATACTCAAACATGACGCCCTCGCTGTTGTACACCTGGTTCGCCACCACTGCAAGGCAGTTGTACTCGCCCAGCTCCAGCCACTGCCGATCCTGCGGGGTGGCCAGCTCCACCGTAAAGGTTCGCTTGCTGGTAATGATGGACATGCCCAGCTCCTCTTCCAGATAGCGATACAGCGAGCCCTCGGCAATCTGGCGGGTGAGCCCGGGCATGCAGCTGCGCCGCAGATAGCTGATGTTCAGAATGCGGGCCACGCCATCCAGATCGTGAATACGCTGCAAGGAAAACAGTTCCTCCCCCACCGGAAAACCGGTCTGAGCAGCAATGGCTTCATTCGCCACGCAGGTGTCGAAAGCCACCACCCGGGTGGTACTGGTCTGACCGGTACGGCGGGCCGTTTCCCGGAAGGACTCGATCATACCCATGGTGTAGGAGGAATGCTCAATGGGCTGGAAGATGTTGCACACGCCCCAGCCCTGCCGAGTCTGGACATAGCCATCCCGCACCAGCTCCGAGATGGCCCGGCGCACCGTGTTGCGGGAACAGTCAAACTCCCCAATCAGGGTATTTTCCGAAGGGAGCAGCTGGCCCACCGGATATTGCCCGGATTCAATTCGCTGCTTCAGCTGTGAATAGATCTGCAAAAATTTCTGGCGCGGCATAGTCTCCCTCACTTGTTTGAACATTTGAATATAATATTATATCGCCCATTTTTTACCCCGTCAAGTCGCTGTTCCCTGTTACCGGGCAAATCGTATATCTGCCCAAAAATGGGAGCAGAGCTTCGGCCTTTTGCCTTATTTACTTGTTTAAACAAGTGTGTTATTCTGAAGATGCAGAAAGAAACGGGTGCAAAACGCCCGGCAACACAGAACTTTGAGGAGGAACACACCATGGCGAATTATCAGGCCGACGTGAAAGCTCTTTTGCAGCACATCGGTGGCAAGGAAAACATTCGGGCGGTGTCCCACTGCATGACCCGGATGCGCTTTGTTCTGGTGGACCCGGCCAAGGCCGAAACCGACAAGATCGAGGCGCTGCCCTCGGTGAAGGGCACCTTCACGCAGGCGGGCCAGTTTCAGGTGATCATCGGCAACGATGTGGCGGATTTTTACAATCAGTTCACTGCTTTTGCCGGGATTGAAGGCGTGAGCAAGGATGCGGTGAAGGCAGCGGCAGCCAGCAATCAGTCGCTGGCGCAGCGCATTGTGGGTACTCTGGGCGAGATTTTCGCCCCCATCATTCCGGCTCTGATCTGCGGCGGTTTGATTTTGGGCTTCCGCAACATCATCGGTGAAATCAACTTCTTCGCAAACGGCACCCAGAGCCTGGCTGACATTTCTCAGTTCTGGTCCGGCGTTTACAATTTTCTGTGGCTCATTGGTGAAGCGGTGTTCCACATGCTGCCGGTGGGCATCGTCTGGTCCATCACCAAGAAGATGGGCACCACCCAGATTCTTGGCATCGTGCTGGGCCTTACGCTGGTATCGCCCCAGCTGCTGAACGGCTTCTCGGTGGCCACCGCCACGGAAATTCCCGTCTGGGACTTCGGCTTTGCTCAGGTCTCCATGATCGGCTATCAGGGTCAGGTGATCTCGGCCATGCTGGCGGGCTTTGTTCTGGTTTATCTGGAGCGGTTCTGGCAAAAGCACTGCCCGGAAGTGGTGCGCATGATCGTGGTTCCCTTCTGTTCTCTGGTTCCTGCCGTGGTCATCGCCCACACCATCGTGGGCCCTATCGGCTGGAAGATTGGCGACGCCATTGCGGCCGTGGTCTACATGGGCCTGACCTCTCAGGTAAAATGGCTGTTTGCCGCGGTGTTCGGCCTGATTTACGCCCCGATCGTAATGACCGGCCTGCACCACATGACCAACGCCATCGACTCCCAGCTGGTGAATCTGTATCAGGGCACCATCCTGTGGCCCATGATCGCCCTTTCCAACATTGCGCAGGGCTCCGCTGTGCTGGCCATGTCGGTGCTGCAGAAGAAGAACGAGCGGGCCCAGCAGGTGAACATCCCTGCCTGCATCTCCTGCTATCTGGGCGTGACCGAGCCCGCCCTGTTCGGCGTCAACCTGAAAAACGGCTTCCCGCTGGTGTGCGGCATGATCGGCTCCTCGGTGGCGGCGGTGATTGCCACCAGCTTTCAGGTGGAGGCCTACTCCATCGGTGTGGGCGGTCTGCCCGGCATTCTCTCCATCAAGCCCCAGTACTGGCTGGGCTTCCTGATTGCGATGGCCGCTGCCATTGTGATTCCCTTCGGTCTGACCATCGCCGTGGGCAGCCGCCGCCTTTCCCCTGCTGACCGGGGCCTTACTGAAGCTCCCGCCGCAGAGACCGTTCCCGCAAACGAGCCGGAAGCGGCTCCTTCCCGGAATCTGCTGGTGGCTCCCCTCTCCGGCAAGGTAATCCCCCTGGCCGAAATCCCCGATCAGGTCTTTTCTCAGGGCATTCTGGGCGAGGGCGTGGGCATCGATCCCACCGGCAACTCCGTGGTGGCTCCCGCCGACGCCACCGTATCCTCTGTGATTGAGGACAGCAAGCACGCCTGCGGCCTGACCCTGGACAACGGCATGGAGCTGCTGATCCATGTGGGCATGGATACCGTGGCCATGAAGGGCGACGGCTTCGAGCTTCATGTGAAGGTGGGCGACCGGGTGAAAACCGGCGACAAGCTCATCTCCTTTGATCTGGACAAAATCCGCGCCGCCGGGCATCCCACCATCACCGCTGTGGTGGTACCGGAAGCCGCCGGGCGCACCCTTTCCTTCGAGACCGGCATGGACGCACAGGCCGGCACCACCCCCATCATCCGCTTTGAGTGAGGCGTTTTTTATGCAGGATTTCAAAAAAAGTGTTGTATATCAAATTTACCCCAAGTCCTTTCTGGACACCAACTGCGACGGCCTGGGCGAGCTGCGGGGCGTAGCCCAAAAGCTGGATTACCTGAAGGAGCTGGGTGTGGACTACATCTGGCTGACACCCTTCTTCGTTTCTCCCCAGAACGACAACGGCTACGACGTGGCGGACTACCGAACCATCGATCCCCGCTACGGCACCATGGAGGACTTTGAGGAGCTGGCCCGGCAAGCCGAGCAGCGGGGCATCCGCCTGATGCTGGACATGGTGTTCAACCACACCTCCACCGAGCACATCTGGTTCCAGAAGGCTCTGGCCGGAGACCCGGTGTATCAGGACTACTACATCTTCCGCCCCGCCCGGCCGGACGGCAGCGCCCCCACCAACTGGCAGAGCAAGTTCGGCGGCAGCGCCTGGGAATATGCGCCGCAGGTGGGCAAGTATTACCTTCACCTGTTTGATAAAACCCAGGCGGATCTGAACTGGGAAAACCCGGCCGTGCGCCGCGAGGTACAGCAGATCGTCCGTTTCTGGATGGACAAGGGCGTGAAGGGCTTCCGCTTCGACGTGGTGAATCTGATCAGCAAGGGCGAATACGCCGACGACGAGCTGGGTGACGGCCGCCGCTTCTACACCGACGGCCCCCGCATCCACGAGTTTTTGCAGGAGCTCAACAGGGAAAGCTTCGGCCAGGACCCGGAGATTGTGACCGTGGGCGAGATGTCCTCCACCTCCATGGAGAACTGCTTTCGGTACGCCGGCGCGGACTGCGGCGAGCTTTCCATGGTGTTCTCCTTCCACCATCTGAAGGTGGACTTCATGGGCAATGAGAAATGGGTGATCGTTCCGGCAGACTTTGGCCGCCTGAAGGAGCTGCTTTTCTCCTGGCAGGAGGGCATGGCTGCCCACAACGCCTGGAATGCGGTATTCTGGTGCAATCATGACCAGCCCCGTGTGGTCTCCCGCTTCGGCGACGAGGGCGAATACTGGAAGGAATCCGCCAAGATGCTGGCGGGCGTAATCCATGGTCTGCGGGGTACTCCCTATGTGTATCAGGGTGAGGAGCTGGGCATGACCAACGCGGGCTTCACCCGGCTGGATCAGTACCGGGATGTGGAGAGCCTGAATCATTTCCAGATTCTGCGGGACAAAGGCCTTTCCGAGGAGAGCGTTTACAACATTCTGAAAATCCACTCCCGGGACAACAGCCGCACGCCCATGCAGTGGACCGCCGGGGAAAACGGCGGCTTCACCACCGGCACTCCCTGGATTGGGGTAAATCCCAACACCAGCCGCATCAACGCCGCCAGTCAGGTGGATGACCCGGATTCCATCTTCGCCTACTACAAGGCGCTGATCCTCCTGCGCAAGGAATACGATGTGTTTGCCTACGGCGATTTTGCGCCGGTGGACCAGAAGCATCCCTCGGTGCTGGCCTACCGGCGGGAATACAAGGGGCAGAGCCTTTTGTGCGTGAACAACTTCTACCGGGCCGGCTGCCGCTGGCACTGTCCGATGTCGCTGGAAGGCTACCGGGTTCTGCTGTCCAACTACGGCGACAGCGCCCCCAGCGCCGACTGGACGCTGCGCCCCTATGAGTCGGTGCTGCTGATTCGGGAATCCGACGGCAACTGAACAGAGGATTTTTGCCCCAAAACAAAACCGGAGGACCCCTGCAACACAGGCGGTCCCTCCGGTTTTTTCTTTTATTTTTGTCTGCCCCCGTCTATTCATAGACTCAAAGCAATGTCCTGGATGAATTTTTTCACGACCTCCAGTTGACGGCCATGGCACTGCTGCAACAGCTCGCCGATCCTCATTCGCAGCTGTTCGTCATTTTCCTCTGCATAATTCAGCTGGATTACACTCTCAATGGGGATACCATAGACCTCACATACCTGCAACAGCTTTACAAGGCTGATGGCCTGTTCCCCACGTTCAATCAGGCCCCAATATTCACTGTTTTCTCCCAACGGCTCACAGAATTTTTCCCGTGTAAGGCCCTTCATTTCCCGAATCTTACGTAACCTCGCGGCCGCATCCCGTACCCTCGGGTCGATGTTCTTGTTCAATTGTTCGTCCTTCTTTAGCTCATTTTGAATCTTCTTTTGTATATTCTAACGGAAAACGCCCGGCCAATACAGTGATAGAAATATATGATAATCATTGATTTTTATATGAGTTATATGATACAATCGAAACAACAGATTTCCTTTCCCGTGAATTTTGAAAGACCTGTTTAATTCTGCAAAAGAGGATTTGAGCGCTATGAATCTTTCTCCCTGCGGCAATTCCCTTCCCACTGGCAAACGAGACCGCTTGTTGCGGCTGCTGCAGCTCCCACCGGCTCAGGCCGGTTTTTCCCTCTGTTATCAGCCCATCTGGCAGGCTTCTGCCCGGTGTTTTTCCCGCTGCGAGGCACTGCTCCGGCTGCATGATCCCCTTCTGGGAACAGTCCCACCGGAACACTTTATCCCCTTGGCGGAACAAACTGACCGCATTGCAGCGCTGGGGCAGTTTGCGCTGGAGGAGGGCTGCTGTTTGCTTGCCAAACTGGAGGAGCAGGCAATTCCACTCACCCTGCACGTTAACCTTTCACCGCTTCAGCTGGATCGACCGAAGTTTCTTCGCATGCTGGAGCAGATTCTGCACCATACCGGTGTGCGGCCTGAGCGTCTGGAGCTGGAATTGACCGAAAGCGTGGCGGCTGCTTCCGTGGAACAGCTGGCCTGCCGCATGGAGCAGATCCGTGCACTGGGCGTCAGCTTCAGTCTGGATGATTTCGGCTCCGGTTATTCCAGCCTGCGTTATCTGGCCGTTCTTCCCTTTTCCACGATCAAGCTGGACAAAGCGTTTATCCATCCACTGCCCCATTCTCCCTCCTATACGTCACTGGTAAAGAATCTGATTCCTGCGCTCCATGAGCTCGGTTTTACCGTGATAGGCGAAGGCGTGGAAAGCATGGCGCAATACAGTATGCTGGAACGTTTGGGCTGCGACTATATGCAGGGCTTTTTTCTGGCCAGACCCATGCCCAAAAACGAGCTTCACAATTTTCTTAAAGCTACGCACCCGCTTATCCTTTAATCCCGAGTCTTTTCAAACAAAGCGCCGGGCGCTGCCTCCCTTCTGGGAAAGCAGCGCCCGGCGCTTTTATTCATTGTTTTAATTCGGCTTATTTCAGCTCCACCACGGTCACGCCGGCTTCGCCTTCGCCGTACTGGCCCAGACGGAAGCTTTTCACGTTGCGGTGGCCCCGCAGGTGGGCATGGATGGCCTTGCGCAGCGCGCCGGTTCCCTTGCCGTGAATCAGATACACCATGGTCTGGCCGTTCATCACCGCGTGGTCGATGAATTGATCCGTCTCCATCAGGGCCTCTTCCACGGTCATTCCCAGCAGGTTGATTTCCATGCTGGCCTTGCGCTGTACCCGCTGCACGGTGGTGCTGCGGGGCTGGGGCTTGGGTTTGCCGTTGTTCGCCGGCTTTTTCAGCTTGTCCGGCGCTTTCAGGTTACTCAGCGGCACCTTGGTTTTCAAAATGCCTGCCCGCACCTCCACCAGCCCGTTGCGGTCCGGCAGGCTCATCACGGTGGCGGTCTGCTCGATGTCGGCAATGACCACCTCCTGACCCACCTTTACCTGCTTCAGGGGCACGAACTCCTTAACCACGTTGTGCACCACGTCGGTTTTGCCGTACAGACCCTCGGTCTCCTTGCGGGCGATCTCCCGGGCCCGGGCGGCGCGCTGGGCCGCACTGGTCTTTTCGTCCTTCTGCAGCTTGCGAAGCTCGTCGGTGAGCCGGTATGCTTCGTCCTGCACCTGCTGGGCCATCTGCCGAGCCTTCAGGCGTGCAGCTTCCAGCTCGGTCTCGCCCTGCTTGACCAGCGCGTCGTATTTCTTGCGGGCGGATTCCAGCTTGTGCTCGGCTTCGGCTTTCGCCTTTTCCACCTCATCCTGACTGGCTTTCAACTGCAGCTTCAGATCATCCAGCTGGGCCAGCACACTGTCCAGCCGCTTGTCATCATTGGTCAGATGGGTCTGGGCCCGTTGAATCACCCGAGGCGGCACGCCCAGCTTTTCGCTGATCAGGAAGGCGTTGGATTTGCCCGGCACACCCACGCTCAGCTTATAGGTGGGACGCAGGCTCTCCACGTCGAACTCACAGCTGGCGTTCATCACGCCGGGGGTCTCCAGCGCGAACACCTTCATCTCGGAATAGTGGGTGGTGGCCATGATCAGGGCGCCCTGAATGCGCAGCTGCTCGATGATGCTCACCGCCAGCGCCGCGCCCTCGGCAGGGTCGGTGCCCGCGCCCAGCTCGTCCAGCAGAACCAGCGTGTTTTTATAGGCGTTGTCCAGAATGCCGGTGATCTTTTTCATGTGGCCGGAGAAGGTGGACAGGCTCTGCTCGATGCTCTGCTCGTCGCCGATGTCCACCAGATATTCGCTGAACACGCAGACGGTGCTCTGCTCGTGGGCCGGGATCAGCAGGCCGTGCTGGGCCATTGCGCACAGAAGGCCCGCGGTTTTCAGGGTAACGGTTTTACCGCCGGTATTGGGGCCGGTGATGACCAGCGTGTCGTACTCCTTGCCCAGAGCCACGTCCACCGGAACCACCTTGTCCTTGTCGATCAGGGGGTGGCGGGCCTTTTTCAAATCGAACCACATGCCATCCGCCACCTGGGGCATGTATGCCTGCTGCTCCAGCGCCAGACGGGCCTTGGCCAGCAGCACGTCGATGTTCAGCATGGCCTGATAGCTGAAGTTGAACACCGGCTCGATGGAGGCCACCTGATCGGTGAAAGCAGCCAGAATGCGCTCGATCTCGCTTTTCTCCTGGCTGCGCAGCTGCATGATTTTGGCGTTGGCCTCCACCACTGCCGTGGGCTCCACGAACACGGTGGAACCGCTGGAGGACACATCGTGGATGACGCCGCCCACTTCGCCCCGGTACTCGGCTTTGACCGGCACCACGAAGCGGCCGTTGCGCAGCGAAACCACCGCGTCCTGCAAAAACTTGTTGGTGGTGCTGTTTTTGATGATGGCATCCAGCTTATCCCGGATGGAATTTTCCATGGCCCGGATCTTGCGCCGGATTTCAAACAGGGTGTTGCTGGCGGTATCCGCCATTTCCTCCGGCGACAGAATGGCGCTGGAGATGTTCTTTTCCAGCGTGGGCTGGGGGGTCAGTGCATAGAACAGGTCATCCACCGGCAGCATATCGTGCTCGGTGATGTGGTACCAGCTGACCAGATTCTGGAAGTTACGCAGCGCACCGGCCACCTCCAGCAGCTCTGCCATCGAAAGGATACCGCCTTTCAGAGCCCGGTTTACCACCTTGTCCACACCCTGCACCCCACCGAACCGGGGACTGCCGTTCTTCAGCAGCAGGCTGTTGATGGCATCGGTCTGGGAGAGGGCGTACCGCACCTCTTCCACGGTCTCGAAGGCGTCCTGCTCCAGAAGCAGGGTGCGCGCCTCCGGGCAGACCGCAAGCTGGGCTGCCCGATTTAAAATCTTTTCCAGCTCCAGCGTTTTCAGATAACTTTTTTCCATGGATCGCTCCTCATAAATGTTTCAAAAAAGCGGGCGCGCCGGTCAGCTGAGCATGGTATGCACAAAATCCAGTGTTTTCAGGGGCTTGTCCAGCACCTGAAGGGCATACCGCTCGGTGACCCGGCCCAGCGCCTCCATGCTCTTGGGTGGGATGGAAAAGCTGAAAATCTTTTTGTCCTCCACCAGAGCAATGTGGCGCAGCGCCAGCAGGGCGGCGGGGTCCAGATTGGGGGTTTTATTTTGCCTGGCCGCGCAGTCCGCGCACAGCAGCAGCCCGGCCGACCCGTCAAAATAAAAATCGCCGCCGTCGTATTTCTGGCAGCCGCGGCAGCAGAGCAGATCCGGCATGAAGCCGGCCTCGCACACCGCGCGCAGCTCGAACACAGCCTTGATCTGGGGCAGGGGCTTTTTGCCCTCGCTGATCAGATACAGGCTGTTCAATGTAAGACGCAGAAGCGCCTCGGCCTCCCCGCCCACCGGCGAGAGGGTGAGCGCCAGCTCGGCCAGATACATGGCCAGCGCCATGGCCTCCACGCTTTCGTGCAGACCGAAGAACACCTTTTTCACCTGGGCGTCGTTCGCCAGATACATGTTCTTGCCCGCGAAAAGGGTGAATTCCGAATAACAAAAAAGCCCGCAGGCGCTGAAGAGCTTGCTTTTCAGCCGCAGGCTGCCCTTGGCGGACACCGAAATGACTCCCAGCTCCGGTGTGAGCACAGTGAGAATCCGATCCGCCTCGCCGATTTTTACCTCCCGCAGCACAAGGCCCGGGGTCACCAGCTGCATTCCCGCTGCCATGGCCGGTCAGTTGGTCTGCTTGAAGCCGAAGTCGTTGAGCAGGAAGTCGGAATCGCGCCAGTCATCCTTCACCTTGACCCAGCACTGCAGGTTCACCTTGGCGCCCAGAAAATCCTCACAGTCCAGACGGGCCTGGCTGGCGATCTTTTTCAGCATCTGGCCGCCCTTGCCGATGACCATGCCCTTATGGCTCTTGCGCTCGCAGTAGATATTCACGTCGATGTCGATGATGTTTTTGTCCGGCCGCTCCTTAAAGCGCTCCACCGTGACGGCGATGCCATGGGGGATCTCATCCCGCAGGTTCAAAAGCATCTTTTCCCGCAGAATCTCGCTCACCAGCGCCTTTTCCGGCATGTCGGTGTAGGCATCATCCGGGAAGAAGTGAGGGCCCTCCACCGCGTAGCGGGCCAGCACATCGAACAGCTCCTCGCAGCCTTTGTCCTCCCGCACACTGGTGGCCAGTACCTGATCGAACACGCCCAGCTCACTCAGCTGGCGGCGGCGGATTTCCAGATCGGCCTCATTTTTCAGCGTATCTGTCTTGTTGATCACGGCCAGCGCGGGGCCACCGTTGGCCTTCAGCGCCTTCAGCATGGCCTGCTCGGCCTCGGTGAAGTCGCCGTAGGGCTCGAACAGCATCATGCTCACATCCACATCCGCCACCGAATCGCTGGCGGCCTTGCTCATCCGCTCGCCCAGCTTGGTGCGGGGAATGTGCACGCCAGGGGTATCCAGCAGCACATACTGCACCGGGCCGCGGGTCACAATGCCGGTGATACGGGTGCGGGTGGTCTGGGGCTTGGAGGTGACGATGGCCACCTTTTCACCCACCAGCCGATTGGTCAGGCTGGATTTGCCCACGTTGGGACGGCCCACCAGGGCCACGAATACAGAAGAAGTTTGCACGGTTTTGTTACCCTTTCTTTTTTGGTTGCAGCACAAAGCACACAGCGCAGGGCAGCGATGCCGCCAGCAGCGCCAGTGCCAGTGGATGGCCCGCCAGCCAGCCCGGAATGCCCGCCAGCACGGCAGGCTGCCAGAACAGTGCAATGCCCACCGTGGCGGCGGCAATGCTGAACACCAGCACTGCGCCCGCCGCCATATCCTTGGCAAGACCGGCGGCAGCCCAATGTTCGGCGTCCGGCCGATCCACAGCCCGTTCCACCGCACTGTTGGCAAGCTCCAGACTCATCACGCCGCCGATGCAGAGAACCAGCAGCGCATATTCCAGCCGGCCGAAGGAATAAAAGCGGCTGAACAGCAGCACATATACTGCCGCGCACAGATGAAAGCGCAGATTGCGCTCGGTGCGAAGAGCCGCCCATACTCCGCTGGCTGCATAGTGAAAGCCCCGCAGAAAGCGGCGCAGCTCAGATTTCATCGGTGGTATAGGAAACGGTGCGGGGCAGGCCCAGCTGGACAAGCACAGCCTCCTCCTTTTCCCGCATGCGCACCGCCTCCAGACCGCCGGCCTCATGGTCGTAGCCCAGCAGATGCAGCATGGAATGCACCGTCAGGAATGCCACCTCGCGCTGCAGCGCATGGCCGTACAGTTCGGCCTGCTCCATGGCCTTTTCCATGGAGATCACAATGTCGCCCAGCAGGCTGGCGCCGGTGTCCTCGTTTTTGTCATACACGCCGTTTTCGCCCAGAGGGAAGCTGAGCACGTCGGTGGGCATATCCTTGCCCCGGTACTGGGCGTTCAGCTCCTGAATGGCTGCATTGTCCACAAAGGTGACGCTGATCTCGGCGGGACCTTCGAACTTCTCGTATTCCAGCACCGCATTGCAGCTGCGGCGGATCAGGATACGCAGCCCGGAAGGAATTTTGACGGCTTTCTGATGATTGGTGATATAAACTTTGTTCGACATAGCTTCTCTCCTCGCTGTTCTATGGGATCAACCATTCCTGCGGGACCGCGCAGCGGCGGCCCGGTCGTATGCTTTTACGATCTGCTGCACCAGACGGTGGCGGACCACATCCTTCTCACTGAAATACACCCGGCCAATGCCCTCCACGTTTTTCAAAACGCTCAGCGCATCCACCAGACCACTTCGGGCCTTGTCCGGCAGGTCGATCTGGGTCACGTCGCCGGTGACCACCACCTTGCTGCCCACGCCCATACGGGTGAGGAACATCTTCATCTGCTCCGGGCTGGTGTTCTGGGCTTCATCCAGAATGATAAAGGCGTCATCCAGTGTGCGGCCGCGCATGTAAGCCAGCGGGGCCACCTCGATGCTCTGCTTTTCCTGCAGCTTCTGGAAGGTCTCGGGCCCCAGCATATCATACAGGCCATCGTACAGCGGGCGCAGATAGGGATCCACCTTGTTCTGCAGATCGCCGGGCAGAAAGCCCAGCTTCTCGCCCGCTTCCACCGCCGGGCGGGTCAGGATGATACGGGTGACCTCCTTGCTCTTGAAGGCCTTTACCGCCATGGCAACCGCCAGATAGGTCTTGCCGGTACCGGCGGGGCCCACACCGAAGGTGATGGCGTTTTTTCGAATGGAATTCAGGTATTCCTTCTGGCCCAGAGTCTTGGGGCGCACCGGCCGGCCCTTGGCCGTAATGGCCACAAAGTCCTCGGTGAGCTCCTGCACCCGGCTCTCCTCCCCTGCGCCGGCCAGGCTGATGCAATAGCGCACCGTCTGCTCCTCCAGGGGGGTATGATTTTCCAGCAGTGTGAGCATCGCATCCACCGCACGGCCCGCCGCCGCCACGCCCTCCGGCTCGCCGGTGAACTTGATCTGGGTGCCGCGGCACACCGCGGTAATTCCAAATTCGCCCTCCAGCAAACGGATGTTTTCGTCGCAGCTGCCAAAGATGGCGAGCGCCGTGTCCACACTGTTCAGTTCAATCAGTTTTTCGGCCATTGTACACCTGCTCTTTTGTTTGTTTTTGCTGTATTTTTGCCCAAATCCTGCATTTTAACAGAATTGCGCATAGTATTTCATCAGTAATTATATCACAAAATTTTTGCAATGGAACTGTTAAAAATCAACAAAATTTTTCTTGTGTCCTTTCACACCTGCCCGGCCGACGCAATGTTCGCCTCAACCTGAAGAATCACCGTAACCGTTACCCCGTTTTCCGACTTTGCAACCTCCTGCTGCTGACTCAGAAGCTGTGCGTCCGGAAAATCCCGGAACAGCTGGCGCAGGCAGGCAAGGCGGGCTTTGTCCTGCGCCTGCTGATAGTTAAGGTGCACGGTTTCGGTCTGCCGTTCCATCACCAGCTGCTCCTCCACTGTGACCGGCAGCGCAAAGCCCAGCACCGTGAGCGGATGGTGGGTGACGGTGCAGCGGTCCTGCTCGCCGGGCTGGCGGGCGGGCAGCGCAAGCCGGTGGCCCGCCGCCCGCAGGCTGAACCGGCTCCACACTTTGCCGGTGGGCAGCTGCGCCTGGTATTCCAGCGGCTGGGTGCACTGATAGCTGCGGGTGAATCTGGCCAGCACTGTGCCCTTGGCATGTACCGGAATCAGCGCGCCGTTCCGGTCGGCCTTTGCCGCGGTAACCAGCACCTCTCCTGCCGCCACCGTCTGCCCCGGCTGCTTTGCCGCAAAGCCCTCCTGCACATTCATCTCCAGAATCAGCCCATCGGTAAGGGCAATCATATCCACGCTTTCGTTCCCCTCCACCTGCGGCTGGGGCTGGGCGGGTGCGGCCTCCACCACCAGTCGGCCGCTGGTAAGGTTCAGCGAGACCCATGCCAGATCCTCGTTCTGGTTCAGCATCTGTTTTTCCGCCTGACGCAGACGGGTCTGGTTTAAAAAGGCCCCCTCGTAAATATCCATGGAATAGAGCGCCTGCCGAATCCGGGACTGCTGCTGTGCAGTCAGCGATGGATCGTAACGGATGGCCCATACCATCTGCTGCATCAGAACAAACACCACCGCAAAGACCAGCGGCCCCAACAGAAGACCCCAGCGGCCCCGGTAGCGCCGCAGCCGAAACCAGAGCCCCTGCCGCCGCTCCACCCGAAGCCGGGTGCGGCAGGGACGGGCCTGCGCTGCCGCCTGTTTGTAGTAGCGGGCGGGTATGACCCCGCGCACACCGCCGGGCACCGGCCGCAGCCGGGCCAGCGGAATGCCCGCCTGGGCGCATCGGCTCACAAAACGCTCGTAGCGCCCGCCCAGCGCCACAAACCGCACCCGGGCAAACAGCCCGCTCCACAGCTTTGCCATCGTTACTGACCCTCCTTATAGGAAAATTCCGTGCACAGCACCCGCCCCCGCAAAAGCAGCTGGCCACGGCTGGCCGCGCAGAGCTCCAACCCGTCGCCGTACACCGTCACATCCCAGCGACCCATATCCAGCCGGATCTGGCTGCTGTCGTACAGCAGGATCTCCCGGCAGTTCTCCACCTGCACCTGCCCCAGACAGTTGATGTGCAGCATCGGCTGCGCGTAAAAATCCGCCGCCGGCTGACGGAACAGATCCCGCAGAATCCGCCGTACCGGCTCTCTTGTTTGTTTTGGTTTGCGCTTCACTGCAGCCCGCCCCCTTTGTATGCCCGTTACACGCATATATACGACGAAGGAGGAACGTGTTATGAAGAAATATGGCAACAGAGAGCTTTGCCCGGGTGCAGCGGCGCTGGGGATTCTGCTTCTGCTTATCCTCCAGCCCAGCGCCAGCACGAAGGGTGTGCTGGCCGGGCTGGAAAGCTGTGCCTTTCAGGTAATTCCGGCCCTGTTCCCCTTTTTTGTGGTCACCGGGCTGATTCTGGAAAGTCCTCTGGCGGAATGGCTGGGGCTGTCGGTTTATCCAGTGACCCGGCTGGGGCTGGGCATCCGGCAGCGGCGGGCTTCCACCGTTCTGCTGCTGTGCTGGATGGGCGGGTTTGCGGTGGCTGCATCGGCCATTTCCCGGCTGTACCAGCAGGGCAGGCTTTGTCGCAGGCAGGCCATGCTGCTTCTGGTATGCGGGGTGGGCTCCGGCCCGGCCTTCGTGGTGAACACGGTGGGCCTTCTGATGCTGGGCAGCGCGCCGCTGGGCGTCTGCCTGCTGGGAGCGATGCTGACAGCCAATGTGTGCACCGCACTGATATTCCGGTTTCTGTTTGCCGTTTTGCCTGAAAAATGCGAACCGGCTGCGCCCGTTCTTCACAGCGCCGGGGAAACCAACCAGCCCGCCGGGCTTGTGGGCTCGATTCAAAATGCGGTTCATTCCATGCTCACCGTGTGCGGCTTTGTGGTGTTTTTCCGGTTTCTCTGCGAAACCGCTGCACAGGCGCTTTCGCTGGGTGCCCCGGGCTTTTTTGCCCTGTGTGCCGGGCTGGAGGTGACCAGCGGCTGCGCAGCAGGAGCGGCCCTGCCCGGCTGTGCCGCCATGGCCTGCTGCGCTGCGCTGAGCGTGCAGAGCCTTTCGGTCTTTTTGCAGGTGCGGGCGCTGCTGTGCCGGGAGCTGCCCATCTGGCCGCTGGCCGCGGCCCGCCCGCTTCATCTGGGCTTTTCCCTGCTGTTTTTCCGGTTGTTTGTTCGCTGGCTCCCCGGTGCAGCCGAAGCCATCAGCACACTGGCACCCCGGGTCATCTGCCGTACCCACACCGCACCGGATGCGGCACTGGTCCTGTTCGCCTTCTGCTGCCTAGTACTGTTTCGGCTGGAACGGGGCAGCCGCCAGCTGCGCCGGCGCAAACAGGCATAACAAAAGCCCCGGTCGTTTCGCCTGTGTGGCATTGACCGGGGCTTTTCCCAGAACACACAACAAATGTTCCGGCTTACTTTTTACTCAGATTTTTCCAGTGCCTCAAACACTTCACGCCGCAGCTCCAATAGATAGCTTGCATCAGTGGGGTATTTTTTGAAGGTCATCTTCTCCATTCCCGCATTCCGGTCGATCATCTGCAGCACCGCTTCCCGGCCCAGATGTTTCTCCAGCGTCTGGAATGCGCGCAGATCCACAAGGGCCTCGCTCTGTACCTCGGCCCGGATGGACGACAGCGGCTCGCCATCCTTGCCCGGATAGACCAGATACGGATCGCCCGAGGGGAAGGCATAGTCACAGTGCGTCACCGAATAGGGGTCCACCTTTTCCCGGGAGTACTGGTTGAAATAGAAGTTATACCCCCAGTGCAGGAAACCGCAGATGTTGTACCGATACATGAGCACACCCATAATCCGGTTACGGGCGCTGGGCATGGCGTAGAAGCGGTTCGGCACATGCAGGCCCTGGGCGCAGCAGTAATACACCCACAGATCGGGAACCCCCGCATCCAGGAACGGCTGAATGTGGTCGTTGGCCGGAACCGGATGTTCCACCAGCCCCTGCCGGTAAAAATCAAAGCTGCTGAGGGCATCGATCACCGGGCAGCCTTCCAGCAGATCCTGCACCTGCTGCTTTGCCGTGCGATAATTTTCCAGATGGGCTTCGGTGGGCTCGTCCGAGATATGGAAATACACATGCTGCCGGTCGTATCCCAAGCGCTCCAGCTCGGTGCGCAGTGCGGGGATGAACTGCTCCAAAAAGCTGCGGTATGCCGGGCTGTCGGCAGGAACATCCCAGCCGAAAATCCGTTTTTCCGCTCCATCCACCGTGGCCATAATCTTGGGCGTGGCCCGGGCGCCCCACTGGGTGAACAGATGAGCGATTTCCAGATATTCAACACCTGCTTCCCGGCACAGCTTCGCCCAGCGTTCCAGCAAAGAAAAATCAAAGGTATATTTCTCACCCTGCACCGTAATTTTCACCAGCTGCACGGTGGGGCGCTCGCTTCCCACCGCAGTATCCAGCGGCGGAGTGAACACCGGCGTCAGAAGCATATTGATGCCGTGGCGCTGTGCCGCTGCATGGATGAATTTTTCCATGATGCGCCAGTGCTCCTCGCTCAGGGGCGGAACCTGATAGTATTCCGCCAGGCAGTCGCCATGGAACCATTCGGTATGAATCAGCATCTGCGGCGCAAGTTTTGCTTTGCCCACCCGCATCCGGAATGTGAGGGTGCACGGCTGTGCCTCCGGCCCTGCATGCCAGACCTGCCCGTTTGCCATCGCGATTTCCCGATCCGGCTCCAGCCGGATCTCCACATCAAACGTTCCGGGCCGGACATCCTCCGGTATGGGGAAGCTCAGCCACAGGCTGCGGTACTGGCGGGGAATCGGGCGGAAGCGGTCCGATTCCATCGGCATCAAAAGATCCGGGAACAGCCCCGGGACTCTGATCAGATAGTTCTCGTCACCATCCGAATCTTCCCAGCAGGGAAAATCCGAAGGAAGCAGGCGCACTTCACTGATTTCCGGCTGCACCGGCGCACCACTGACGGTTATACGGAAGGTTTGCAGCAGACTGGTCTGGCCGCAGGATGCTCCCCGGTAGACCAGCTGGACGGCAGCGCGGGTGCCCGCCCAGGTGCACACATCCTGCTCCAGCGGGGCCGGCCGCTGCTGCGGGAACACTTTTTCAAGTGAGGACGCAAGGAAGAATTCATATTGATTCACAGAGATACACACTCCTTTATCATTATCCTTTTACACCGGAAAGGGCGATTCCTTCCACAAACTGCTTTTGCAGGAAGATATACAGAATAAAGGGCGGCAGGAAGGCCAGAACAGATCCCGCCATTACCAGACCGTAGTTGGTGGAATAATTCCCCTTCAGCGCCGAGATGGCCAGCGTCAGCGTCTGCATGTTCTGATTGGTGCAGGTTACAAGAGGCCACAGGAAATCGTTCCAGCTTGTGATGAAGGTGAACACCGTAAGGGATATGATGACCGGCTTGATCAGAGGAATCACAATTCGCAAAAACAGCCGGTTTTCGCTGCAGCCGTCGATGCGGGCCGCCTCCAGCAGATCATCCGGAACGTTCATCATGAACTGCCGCATCAGAAAAACGCCGAACGCATTCAGAATCGGCAGCATCAGGGCCAGATGGGTATTCATCAGGCCCAACTGCTTGATGATCAGAAATACCGGGATCAGTGTGACCTGACCGGGAACCATCAGCGTTGCAAGGTAAAGTGCAAACACCTTGTCCCGCCCGGGCCAGCGCTTTTTGGAAAAGCCATAGGCAGCCATGGAGCAGATCACACAGTTCAGAATACATGCACCGCAGGTAACAATTACACTGTTGAGAAAGTTGCGGGCAATGTTCAGATTTTTAAACCCCCTCACATAGTTGTTGAAATTGAAATCCACACCGGCAAAATTGAGATCCAGCGTGCTTTTCTGGGTTAGCGAGATGATACACATATACAAAAACGGCGTAAAGGCCAGCAGTGCCAGAAATACCAGCACAAGAGCGATGAGCCCCCGAACCAGATTGCGCTTGATCGCAGTCACTGCCTCACACCTCCTTTTCCCGGAAGAAGATCTTCTGGATTGCATTAATCAGCAGAACAAACAGGAACATCAGCATAGCAACCGCGCTGGCATAGCCCATACTATACTCTTTAAATGCCGCGTTGTAAATGGTGAGCACCAGTGTCTGGGTGGCGGTGCCGGGGCCGCCGCCGGTCATATTGTAAACCAGATCAAACACCTGGAACGACCAGATAGTGCCCAGCGTAACCACCAGATAGGTAACGCTCTTCAAACTTGGAAGCGTGATGCGGAAAAAGCACTGGATGGGGCTCGCGCCGTCCACCTTGGCTGCTTCATACTGACTGCGCGGAATATCCATGATGCCCGCGTAATAAATCACCAGAAAATAGCCCACATTTTTCCACACACTCACAAGGCACACGCTGAACATGGCTGTTGCCTTTCCGCCCAGCCAGTTCACAGCCGGAAGATTGAGTGCCTGCAGAATTAAGTTCACGATGCCGCGGGGATTCAGCAGGAACGACCACAGCGTTCCCACCAGAATTGCCGACGCAATCACCGGTACAAACAGCGCACTTTTTACGAACCCGCCAAAGTGGCCCCGGAACATTTCGGCCAGCACTGCCGCGATGACCAGCGAAAGGAAGGTCTGTACCGGAACGGTGCCAATGGTGAAGATCACAGTATTAACGAGAGATGCCTTAACGTAAGGGTCTTTGGTCATCCGGATATAATTGTCAAGCCCAATCCACTGCGGTGGCTGCATCACATTGTATTGGGTGAAGCTGAAAAATCCGCTCATCAGAATCGGAATCACAGCAAATGTGAGAATGAGCACAAAGCTCGGTAGAACATACAGGATTCCCTGTATGGCCTCCTTTCGACGGTTAATCACGACAGACCGCTCCTTTCTGTTGCTGCAACTGCCACACTACTTAAAGGGGGAAGGCCCCCGGTTCGGCGCGGGCCGGACCGGATTGCCTTCCCCTTTCCATGCGCATCAGCTCATGCTGGATGCATAATCCACAGTTTGCTGGATGGCCTGTTCCGGAGTGAGATCGCCCAGCATCATCAGCTGGAGATTCTTATACAGGGAATCCATCACCTTAAAGGAGTTGGGCGCAACGGGCAGGGTGTGCAGATAGGTATCGTCCGCATACAGATCCTTGAAGCGCTCGTTGTCCAGATATTTCTCTCCTTTGCTGATGGGCGGGAAAGCAGACAGTTCGGAATGGAATTTTTCCATGATGGCCGGGCTGGTAATGTGCTTCATCAAAGAAGCCGCCAGCTCCTTATTCTCACTGGCTGCGTTCATGATCAGGGAGTCCGCCGCGATCCAGGTGGCCTTGGTTTCGTCCTCCAGACTGGGCACGAAGTCCCAGTTGATGCCGGCTTCATCAAAGATCGAAGCCACGTTTGCAGACATGCTGGCAACTGCTACGTTACCGGCGGCAAACTGGTCGCGAATGTCATTGCCGGTCATGGACATGGATTCATCCGGCAGAATTTCGTAGGTGTAGCGCAGATCATACAGGAACTGAGCCGCTTTCACCGCTGCATCATTCTCTGTCAGCGCAACTTCTCCGTTCTCGTTGAAGATATCGCCGCCTGCCTGCCACAGGTAAGGATAGAACAGGTTATTCAGGGCACCGATGGCCGGATCAGCCCATTCCTGTGCAAAGGGGATAACGCCCTCCAGATTGGCTTCCTTCACCTGAGTGCACACATCCACCAGATCCTGCCAGGCGGTGGGCAGCTCGGTAACGCCCGCCTCGTTGAGGATATCCATATTGAAGTAAAGGATGCGGGCATTGCCCACGATGAACGGAAGGGTGTACTGTGCGCCCTTCACATTGCCCAGATCATAATACAAATAATTGGAAATCTCTTCTTCTGTGAAGTATGCATCCAGTGGCTCCAGTGCGCCCATGTCGATGAAGTCGTTGTACATTTCCAGATACATGTATCCCACGTCGGGGCCCTGACCGGAAGAGAACGCCGTCAGATATTTTTCCTCATAATTGCCCCAGGGGGTGATCTCGATGGTAAGATTCACATTGTTTTCCTCGGCCCAGGGAGCCAGAGTCTCTGTCCACCATTCCTGATCCAATGCTTCACCGCCTGTTGCATAGGGCGGCAACCAAAGCAACATGTCTGTTTTTTCTCCAGTCGGCGTACTGCCGCCGGTACCGGAGCCGGCCGTTGTTTCCGTCTTGCCGCAGCCTGTCAGCAGAAGGGTTACCATCGCAATGCTCAACAGAATACTAAGCAGCTTTTTCATTTTCACATCTTCCTTGTATTATAGAGTAGTAGTTATTAGAGCCCCTCTCCAAGGGCTGTGTGCTACACTGTAAGGGATGCTGTGGATTGGTGTAAATCTCCTACCACAAGATGGTTCAAGAAAGGTTCCAACCACAGCCCCTTACAATTTTGTTGATCAGTTAAATACCGCCAGACGGTTTATGTGGAACAAGGCTACAAAAGTAAGGTGTACTGTGGATGCAGCATCACATATTTACCGCTGGAGGGATTTGTTATGGTGATTTCTGTTGGTATTGATGTCTCAAAAGACAAGCACGATTGCTTCATCGTCAGCTCTGAGGGGGAAGTCCTGGCGGATGTGTTCACGATTCCCAACAACATGGATGGGTTTCACCGTCTGTTGCAGAGAATCCAGGACTGCACCAACTCTCAGGACAAAATAAAAGTAGGGCTTGAGGCGACCGGACATTACAGCTACAACCTTCTCGGGTTTCTCCTTGACAACGGTCTGACCACCTATGTCCTGAACCCCTTGCGCACAAACCTCTACCGAAAGAGCCTCAGTCTGAGAAAAACCAAAACTGACCGGGTGGATGCGCGAACGATTGCTTCTATGCTGTTATCCGATGCGGGCCTCAAACCCTACACAAGTACAGCATACCACAATGAGGAGCTAAAGTCACTGACCAGATACCGTTTTGACAAGGTAAAAGAACGGGCGAAACTGAAAAGTTCTATTTCTCGATTGGTCTGTATCCTGTTTCCCGAACTGGAAAAACTGGTCCCCACACTTCACATGACCTCTGTTTACTCCCTGTTAGAGGAGCTCCCCGGCGCAAAGCAGGTTGCCGCAGCCCATTTGACAAGGCTGAAAACACTGCTCGAAACCGCCTCCAAAGGCCACTACAAGCGGGATATGGCTCTTGAAATACGAGATGCTGCCAGAAATTCCATTGGCTCTCGGATGCCTGCCAAGTCCCTTGAATTACAGCACACCATCCGCCTCACCCGGGAACTGGATCGTGAAATTGATGAAATCGAAGAACAAATCCAATCCATTATGGGTGAGCTTCATTCGCCTATTACCACTATCCCAGGGCTGGGGTTCCGCATGGCCGCCATGATCCTGGCTGAGGTCGGCGACTTTACCCGCTTTGACTCCCCAGACAAGCTGTTGGCTTATGCCGGGATGTCCCCCTCAACTTACCAGTCCGGACAGCTCAAAAATTGCTATCCGCACATGGAAAAGCGTGGCTCCCGATACTTACGCTACGCACTTTACAACGCAACCAAGTATGTCTGCTACTGGGACCCGGCTTTTGCTGATTATCTTGCCAAGAAGCGGGCGGAGGGAAAACACTACAATATTGCCATCTCTCATGCTGCCAAGAAGTTAGTTCGTCTGATATTTGCCATGGAGAAATCCATGCAGCCATATTGCTCAGCATCTTAACTGCAACCACTTGAATAGCCAGCAGGGGTCTGACAAGACCTCAGCTTTGCTATACCTTTTTTGAACCATCCCTTTTTCACCACCACCATTCATTTTCGGGGTTGATTTTTAGTTAATCTTTCTTCATGTGGATTCCTCATGCTTCCTGTGTCGCGTCGAAGTGAGGTCGTTTCTGATGGCTTAAGCATAACGCATCAAATGGTTTGTGTAAACCATCATTCCTTTCTGTTCTGTACTGAAACCCCCATTTTCTCTTGCTGTTTTTTGTGCATTTTGTCAACTTCCCTTTTGCAATCACTTTCATTTTTTCGGTTTTTATCACCATATTTTCACATTTCGCTCTTTGCACACAAAAAATAATAGAGAATGGATAAATTTATGTTATAATGCCAATAAACAAATACCTCTGCATGTAAAAAAGAGGAGTATGCCCAAATGTATCGTTTTTTCGACAAACAAGTGCTGCGTGTCATGCGCCCTTATGCAGTTATCATTTCTTTCTGCCTGCTTCTGTGCGCCAGTGTGGGAATGTATGTTCTGCGCCAGCTGGAGCACAGCGTTGTAACCAGCAATGAATCCATGAATGCCCTGGTACAAAGTGCAGTAGATCGCCGCCTGGACGAGCTGTATCGGTACAGCGTTACGCTGGAACTAAACAACACCAATATTTCGCTGAAAACCCGGAGCAGCATCCCCCAGCCCATTTCCGCACCTGTATACCGTCTGTACGACTCCATTCGTGACTTCGTGGATTCCAATGCCCTGGCCCAGGGTCTGTACATCTACTATCCTGCTCTGGACTTTTCTGTGGGCAATCTGGGGTGCTTTTCCGCCGATGCCTATCGTGCGCTCCAAACTATCCCACAGCGGGAGCCAGATGGAAAATGGACCAGCCAGCTGATGCAGATCGAGGAGCCCACTCTCCTGCTGGATCAACGCCCACAAACTGAGGAAGCCGTCCTGTGCTATGTGCGCCCGCAAAAAATCGATCGAAGCTGCCGGGCCGTAATGGTGATGGAGATTGACCGTCAGGCACTGATCCAGGTTTTCTCTCAAGCCCAGGAGTTGTTTCCCGAGGCATTCCAGCTCAGTATTCTGCTGGATGGTGAGGTTATTGCCTCCAAAGGCGACGAGGTGGATGCAGCGACCGTGGAAACCATGTTCGCCCAGTGGAATCAGGAAAACGACCATGCGCTGACCCACGGCGATACAGCTGTCTATTTCAGCCGTTCCATGTTGTCCGGCCTGTACTATGCCAGCTTCTATAACGCCGGCAGTACCATGCGCACCGTGCGCACCACCATTGCCATCTGCGCCGTGTGCGCACTGCTTACACTGTTGATTGGTTTTGTCGGCACATTTTATGTAAGCATTCTGAACGTTCGGCCCGTTCGCAAGCTCCTGCATCGCCTGGGTGCACAGGAAAACGATGAAACAGATGCCTATGAACTGCTGACGGAGCGCGTGGATCAGCTGATGCAGGCCAATGAGCAGAGCTCACAGCGCATTTTTGAACACCAGATGCTGCTGGATTCCAACTTCTTTGTCACTCTGCTGCGCGGCGAACTGCGCAGCGAAAGCGCAGTCGTACTGGCAGCCAACCGCTACGGAGTGGTTTTCAGTGAACCCATGTTTCAGGTGCTGGTTGCCGCCAACGAAAAACGGACTCTGCCGGATGGCGACGGCTGGCAGCGAACCATTTACGAAACAATGGCCGCCCATAATGTGGAGGGACTGTGCACTGCATTTCGTGGTCGGCTGTGTATCCTGCTTAACTCGGACAAACCTTATTCCCAACCGGTTTTACAGAGTCTGTGTCAGGACATCATGAATCTGTACTACCCAAATGAACCGGCAGCCGCCGGGATCGGTACCTGCTGCGACAGCCTTACCGCCATCATCACCAGCTATCACTGCGCTCGCTGGGCGCTGCTGGCCTGTACGCCGGATTGTGCACATCCTGTATGCGTCTATTCGCCGGAACATGCACAGGGACATCACGGTGATGCCCGGGTGATGCAAAATTTCTGCAATTTCATCTATCAGAAATCGTATGCACAGGCGCGGAATATGCTTCCTCAGCTTTATGAAGAATACTTAACTTCCGGCGTGGTTCCCTCGGCTGATCTGATGCGCCAGCAGGCGGTGACCAGCCTTTTGGCAGATGCTGCCTGCGAGACTCTTTCGGATGGAGACGCCGCGGAAGTTACTCGCGTTCTGTCCACGGCTCAGTCCGCCAAAGAATATCGGCAGCGTATGGAACTGGTTCTGGAACGTCTGGACAAACAGCAGAATCACAATGCACCGGAAAAGCAAAAATATCCGGTAACGGCTCGTGCCAAGCAGATCATTGATGAATCTTACACCGACCCTCTGATGGGGCTGTATCTTGTGAGCGAGCAGCTGAATGTGAGCAACTCCTATCTGTCCACCTCCTTCAAAAATGCCTATGGCGTAAGCCTGGTGCAATACCTTAACCGTCTGCGGGTGGAGCATGCGAAAAAACTGATTCTGGAAACCCCCATGAGCATCAAGGAGATCGCACTGGCTTCCGGTTTTTCCAGCGACATCAATTTCATTCGTGTGTTCAAGAAGCAGGAAAACACTACTCCGTCCATGCTGCGCAAAAAGCCGCCGGAAGAGCCCGCACCTGCTTGAGTGCCGCTTCGTTATCAACAAAAAAGGTCTGACTGATTTTTTCAAATCAGTCAGACCTTTCAGCTTGTAGAAAAACCTGCTGTGACAATGAACTGCTACCCGTCAAGAGGACAGTGAAAAAATATAAAGTTTTCCCGGCCAGCAGCCAGTAGGTTGCTGGCCACTTTTTATGCAGCGAAAAACAGCTTGTGCTTCTCCATCGGTGTCAGCACGCCCAAATTACGCTGCACTCTCCTGGTATTGTAGTAGTGAATATAGTGTTGAATCGTCTGAACAAGTTCTTTCTTACTGGTAAATCGCCTGCCGTAGTAACACTCCCGCTTTAAGATTCCCCAGAACCCTTCCATGGGGCCATTGTCAATGCAGTGGGCCACACGGGACATACTTTGTGTCATTCCGGCCTGTACAAGCTTTTGGTGGAAGATTCGGTTGGTATACTGAAACCCTCTGTCGCTATGGAACAGGGGGTGGGCATCCGGATTAGCCTTCACAGCCTTGTCAAAGGTCTTGAATACAAGAGGATTGTCATTGCGATCCCCCAGCACATAAGCCACAATACGCCGGTCATAGAGATCTAGAATAGCGCTGAGATAGACCTTTTGTACGTCAGTTTTCTCATACCACTTAAATTCGGTCACATCGGTTAGCCATTTCTCATTCGTCCTTTCTACATAGAATTGGCGATCCAACAGGTTTTCAGCTAGATACTGAGGATTCCTGGCCCGTCTGGTACAGCCGTGATTGCTGTACTTCACGGTAGAGCGAATATCTCTGGCCCGACAAATGCGCAGCACTCTCTTGTCATTAACGTGGATGTCATAGTCATGGCGTAAGTCATCATTCAGCCTTCGGTAGCCTTTGTCCGGGTACTCAGCATGGATTTTCTCAATCTTTTCCGCCAATCGCTCATTTTCAGCCGCTCTGCGACTCGACGTTCCAGCAGCCCATTTGTGGTATGCGGACCGAGACACATGGAGCAGCTTGCAGGCTGTTTCAATAGGAAAACCCACCTCCTCATGGTACTCCCGAATGGCTTGGTATGTACGGCGCTGTCTCACTTCTTCCAGGCCTCTCTCCTTTCGATCTCGTCCAATTTTTTTAGCAGACCATTCTCCATTTCTGCCAGATACAGCTGATGCTTGAGTTTCTCGATTTCGATTTGCGCTTTCTCCAGTTCGGTGCGAGGGACTTGGTCTTTCTTCCGACGGCCTCGCCGATCCTCTAAGCCCGATTCTCCCATCTGTTCAAACCGAAGAGTCCAACTCCGAATCTGTTGATAGCTGACCTGGTATTTCAGGGCCATTTCTCCGTAATTCTTTCCGCTAGCAATACAATCCTTAACAATTTGGATGCGCTCTTCCAGCGTGGTTTCCCGCCCTTGCTTCATGTAGCTTCCACCTCCTGAGTATTTTACGGAGTTGAAGTCTCCATGAGCATTATACATCTGAATCCAATTCCTGAGCTGTATGGAACTCCGAATATGATATTTTTTGCAAATCTCTGATAGGCTGGCAATACTGGATAAATACTCTTCTACGGCTGCCTTTTTTAGTTCCGGACTGTATATTCGATTCTTATGTGGTAGAAATGCATCTACCCCGTCAGCCTCATAGTTGCGTACCCACCCATCCAACGACTGCCTTCTAACGCCACTCCTCCGAGCTGCTTCGTTCATGCTGATCCGTCCCTTAAGGTACTCCTGAACAATCTCAACTTTTTGCTCTACACTCAACTTCTGTTTGTACTGCATAACAATGCTCCCCCTATGATTGACAGCGTTTTATTTCACTGTCTCTCATAGAGGGAGCATATCA
>NZ_CAXSWZ010000035.1:0-29338 GCF_964241245.1 Allofournierella massiliensis | reverse complement strand
GGCTGGCACAAAAAAGCCCCGCGCCGGCTGCGGGGCCGGGCGGGGCGGTGTTGATGCGGTTATTTTTCTGGGGCGGGCTGCTCCGGCTTCGGGGCGCTGCCCCGGGCCGAAAATTCGCAGCCGCACCAGTCCTGCCGGTACAGGCCGTACTGGGCCGAAAGCTCCAGACTGCGCTTGTGGCCCTCTTTGCGCTTGAACTCGTTGGGCAGGTGGCGCACGCCGTATTTGGCTTCCAGCTCCCGGCCAATGGCGTTGATCTTCTCTGCGTCCTTGCGGGGGCTGATCGAGAGGGTGGAACAGAACCAGTCAAATCCATGCTCGGCGGCGTATTTGGCCGCGTGCTCCATCCGCAGCCGGTAGCACACGGTGCAGCGGCCGCCCCGCTCGGGTTCGGCTTCCAGCCCGGCCACCGCGGTGTAGAACTCGCTCTGGTCGTAGCCCTCCTCCACCAGCGTGATGCCCGGAAGATTCGCCTGCTTCACAAACTGGTGCAGCTCGTCCGCCCGGCGGCGGTACTCGGATGCGGGCCAGATGTTCGGGTTATAATATAAAATGGTGATGTCAAAAAAGCCGTACAGCATCTCCAGCACGGCGCTGGAGCAGGGGGCGCAGCAGGCATGCAGCAAAAGCCGGGGGCGGCTTTCGCCCAGGCTCAGCAGCACCTGTTCCATCATTTTGGGGTAGTTGGGGCGGTTTGCCATGGGAAAAATCTCCTTTTTCGCGGGCCAGATTTCGGGCGGCCCTTCGGCGCTAATTGTATCACGTTTTGCCCCGCCGCGCCAGTGCGGGCCCGCTTTTCACGCTTTTCGCAGAATGTTTATAGGCCTATCACGATTTATCCACAATTTGCCTGTAAGATAAGAAGCGTAGACCGAAGGAAAGACAATCGTCTTTCAAAACCCGGTATTACTGCTGCGGCAGGGCGGCCAGGGCCGAATTGCTGCCCGCTGCGCACTTACACTGGAGCCCGGCGATGCGAGGCATTGCAGTGCCGAGCCGGGACCAGACAACCATCTCCGTTTTCCTCTGTAAAGGAAAGCTTCCTTATAATCGCTGTTGCAAAACCAGCCCGGCAGAAATGCCGGGCTGACTTTGCGTTTTGCGGTAAAATCTGTTACAATACCCTTATATGTCTGGAAGAAAAACACAGAAAGTGAGCGCATGGAATATGACCAAGGAAAAGATTGCCCGCATCAACGAGCTGGCCAAAAAATCCCGCACCGAAGAGGGCCTCACCGAGGCCGAAAAGGCCGAACAGGCCGCCCTGCGCCGGGAGTACATCGACGAGATGAAGCAGAGCCTGCGCAGCCAGCTGGACAATGCCGACTACATCGACGACAAGGGCGTTCGGCGCCCGGTGTCCGACCTGAAAAAAGTGAAGAACTGAAAACGGCCGGTGCGCCAACCGCAAAACAAACGCCGGCAAAAGCAAAAAGCCCGTACAACCACTGGTCAACGGGCTTTTGCTATGCTATAATAAAGCGGTGAATCGAAAAAATCCGGTTCGGTTTGCCACAAGAGAGGAAGGATTCAACGTGACCAAAGCCCTGATCCGGCTTTTTGTAAAAAACCATGAGAACACCCGCGACTCCGCCGTGCGCGGCGCCTACGGCCGCATGGCCGGTGTGGTGGGCATCTTCTGCAACCTGCTGCTGTTTGCAGGCAAGTTCATCGCCGGCACCGTATTCGGCAGCATCGCCATCGCGGCGGATGCCATCAACAACCTGTCCGACGCATCCTCCAACATCGTGAGCCTGATCGGCTTCAAGCTGGCGGAAAAGCCCGCCGATGAGGACCACCCCTACGGCCACGCCCGGTTCGAGTATCTGGCCGGTCTGGCGGTGGCAGTGATGGTGCTGGTCATCGGCGTGGAGCTGGCCAAGAACAGTCTGGACAAAATCCTGCATCCCACCCCGGTGGTGTTCAGCTGGCTGTCGGTGGCGGTGCTGGCGGCGTCCATTCTGGTAAAGCTGTGGATGGCTCTGTTCAACACCCACATCGGCAAGCTGATCGATTCCTCCACCCTGCAGGCCACCGCGGCAGACAGCCGCAACGACGTGCTGAGCACCGGCGCGGTGCTGCTGGCCACCCTGATCAGCCGGTTCACCCCGCTGGAGCTGGACGGCTGGATGGGCCTTGCGGTGGCGGCGTTCATTCTGTACAGCGGCGTGGGCCTGATCAGGGAGACGCTGGATCCCCTGCTGGGCCAGGCCCCGGACGAGGCGCTGGTGCACTACATCCACGACAAGGTGATGAGCTACCCCGGCGTTCTGGGCACCCACGACCTGATGGTGCACGACTACGGCCCCGGCCGCCAGTTCGCCAGCGTGCATGTGGAGATGGCCGCCGAAGCCGATGTGATGGAAAGTCACGATGTGATCGACAACATCGAGCGGGATTTCTGGGACAATGACCACCTGCATGTGGTCATCCACTTCGACCCCATCATCACCAGCGACGAAAAGGTGAACGACGCCCGCCACTGGCTGGGCGAGGTGGTGAAGGAGATCGACCCGGCGCTCTCCATCCACGATCTGCGCATGGTGGCGGGCCCCACCCACACCAACCTGATCTTCGACTGCGTGACCCCCGTGGACTTTGAAATGGACGAGGCCGACCTGAAGCGGGCCATCAAGCAGGCGGTGCGCAGCAGCCGCCCGGATTATTTCTGCGTCATCACAGTGGAGAGCGGCTATGCCTCCATCCCCCATTAATGGGATATTTTTAAAAGGAAAGAAGCGATTCGGCATGGAATTCCGTTATTCAAACAAGGTCAAACAGATGAAGCCCAGCATCATCCGCGAGCTGCTCAAGCAGATGAGCGACCCGCAGCTGATCAGCTTTGCGGGCGGCAACCCGGCGGCGGACAGCTTCCCCGCGGACACCATCCGCAAATTCAGCGACGAGCTGCTGGCCACCGACCCGGTGGGCATGCTGCAATATTCCGTCACCGAGGGCTACGGCCCCCTGCGCAAAGCCGCCCGGGCCTACGCCAACCGGCAGTGGCCGGTGGTGCGCGATGCGGATGAGGTGATCATCACCAGCGGCAGCCAGCAGATCATCGAGTTCATGACAAAGCTTTTGTGCAACGAGGGCGACGTGATCGCGGTGGAGGAGCCCGCCTTTCTGGGGGCCTACAATTCCATGCGCAGCTTCGGCGCCCGCCTTGCCGGTGTGCCGCTGGAGGCGGACGGCGTGGATCTGAACGCGCTGGAAGCCGTGTTCCGGGACGAAAAGCCCAAATTCTTCTACTGCATCCCCAACTTCCAGAACCCCACCGGCTACACCACCAGCCTTGCAAAGCGCAGGGCCATCTATGAGCTGGCGGTGCGCTACGGCGTGCCGGTGCTGGAGGATGACCCCTACGGCGCGCTGCGCATTTCCGGCGAAGCGGTTCCGCCCATCAAGCACTTCGACACCACCGGCGCGGTGGTGTATGCCGGGTCCTTCAGCAAGGTGCTGTGCCCGGGCATGCGGCTGGCCTTCTGCGCCGGGCAGCCGGAGTTCATCGGCAAGATGGTGGTGGCAAAGCAGGGCAGCGACGTGCACACCAACGTGTGGGCCCAGCGGGTCTGCGAGCGGATTCTCACCCAGACCGACATGGACGCCCATCTGGCCCGTTTGCAGGAAATCTACCGGGAAAAGGCCAACTACATGATGGCCGAGATGGACGAAAAGCTGGCCGGCCGGCTGAGCTACATCAGGCCGGAGGGCGGCATGTTCATCTGGGCCACCCTGCCCGAAACGGTGGACACCGACGCCTTCGTGAAAAAGTGCCTGGAGCACAAGCTGGCGGTGGTGCCGGGCAGCGCCTTCTACACCGCCGACGCGGACTGCCGCAGCGTGCGGCTGAACTTCTCCACCCCCACAAAAGAGCAGATCAGACAGGGCGTGGAGATCATGGACAAGGTATTGCGGGAGCTGGGCGCGTAACGCGGCCTGTTCGCCCCGATTAGACAGAAAGAGAGGACAAGCCGATGGAAAAGATCAAGATGACCACCCCGCTGGTGGAGATGGACGGCGACGAGATGACCCGCGTGCTGTGGCAGTGGATCAAGGAGGAGCTGCTGTGCCCCTTTGTGGAGCTGAACACCGAATATTACGACCTGGGCCTGCCCAACCGGGACGCCACCGGCGACCAGGTGACCATGGACGCGGCGCTGGCCAACAAGAAGTACGGCGTGTCGGTCAAGTGCGCCACCATCACCCCCAATGCCCAGCGCATGACCGAGTATGACCTGCACGAGATGTGGAAGAGCCCCAACGGCACCATCCGCGCCGTGCTGGACGGCACCGTGTTCCGTGCGCCCATCCTGCTGGACTGCATCAAGCCGGTGGTCAAGACCTGGAAAAAGCCCATCACCATTGCCCGTCATGCCTACGGCGACGTGTACAAGGGCACCGAGTTCCGCGTTCCCGGCCCCGGCAAGGCCGAGCTGGTGTTCACCGGCGCGGACGGCACCGAGATGCGCCAGACCATCTATGACTTCGAGTGCGCCGGTGTGCTGCAGGGCACCTACAACAAGGATACCTCCATCGAGAGCTTTGCCCGCAGCTGCTTTAACTATGCGCTGTCCACAAAGCAGGATCTGTGGTTCTCCACCAAGGATACCATCAGCAAGAAATACGACCACACCTTCAAGGACATCTTCGCCGAGATCTACGAGAAGGAGTACAAAGAGCAGTTCGAGGCCGCGGGCATCGAATACTTCTACACCCTGATCGACGACGCGGTGGCCCGCGTGGTGCGCAGCGAGGGCGGCTTCATCTGGGCCTGCAAGAACTACGACGGCGACGTGATGAGCGACATGGTCTCCACCGCCTTCGGCAGTCTGGCCATGATGACCAGCGTGCTGGTGAGCCCGGACGGCAACTACGAATACGAGGCCGCCCACGGCACCGTGACCCGCCACTACTACCGCTACCTGAAGGGCGAGAGCACCTCCACCAACCCCATGGCCACCATCTTCGCCTGGACCGGCGCGCTGACAAAGCGGGGCGAGCTGGACGGCAACGACGCGCTGGTGAAGTTCGCCAAAACGCTGGAAGCCGCCTGCCTGGACACGCTGGCCAGCGGCGTGATGACCAGGGATCTGTGCGGCCTGGCTGAGGGCGTGGAGACAAAGCCCGTGGACAGCCTGGAATTCATCCGCGCCATCCGCGCCAATCTGGAAGCCAAGCTGGCCTGAGCGCGGCCCGAAAAACGTGAGGTGATGCCCGTGAACATTGGTGAAGCGGTGAGAGAACGCATTCTGGAATTGTGCCGGGAGCGGGACCTCTCCATCAATAAGCTGTGCAACATGAGCGGCGTGACCCAGTCCACGGTGAACAACATCATCAGCGGCCGCAACCGCAGCGCCACCGTGTCCACCATCCAGAAGCTGTGCGACGGGCTGGGCATCACCATCGAAGAGTTTTTCCATTCCCCGCTGTTCCGGGGTCTGGAACAGGAACTGAAATAAGCAGAAAACCGCCCCCATTGGAAACGGCCAATGAGGGCGGTTTTTTGTATCAAATGCTCTCCTCCAGCCGGGCGAGGGCGGCGGCAAACACCGGGTGGCTCAGCAGGGGGCGGTATTTTTCGTCCTGCCGGATTTCACTCGGCAGCAGGCGGCGCAGCTCCCGGCTGCTGGCTTCGGCGCCTTCCGGGTGCTTCGCGGTCACGCCCGGGGCGAAGATGTCCGCCCGGGGGAAGGCGGGCGGGCCGGTGAGCACCTCCACATAGCTTGCAAAGCAGGCGGCGGCTTCGTCCGGCCTTCCTTCCTGCAACCACAGCTCCATGGCAAGGCCTGCGCTCATGTCCGGAAAATCGAAGGCCCGGGCCAGCGCCCCCCAGGCTTCGCACACCGCCCGCCGCCGCTCCGGTTCGGGCAGCAGCTTCGGGTCCATCATGGTGGCCAGCAGGCTCTGGGCCTGACTGATCAGCTTGTACAGCTGCTTCTGGGTGGTCTCCAGTGCTTTGCCGGGCTGGCCGGTTTTCAGGTAATACCGGGCCCATGTGCCGGTGGGGTCGCCCACCCGCTCGGGCAGCTGGCGCAGCAGCGCCGCGCCGGTTTCCGCGTCGCCGTCCGTGATTTCCAGCATGGCCAGCCCGATGGTGGCGGTCTGCCAGTAGGCGGCGTTGCCGCTTTCGCGCACCTCCTCCAGCAGCTGGCGCTTGCGGGCCCGCCAGCGGGTGCGGGCTTCCTCGCCCGCCGCGGGGAAGAACATGGCCAGCGCGTCGTAGCTGGCCACCGCGTTGTATTGCAGGGCGGTGCAGCCGGGGTACTGGTGCAGCAGCTCCTCCAGTTGCTGCTCGGCGGCCTGCCAGCCGTCCGGCATTTGATTCATGGCGGCGGTGAGCAGGTCGTTTACCCGCCGCACCACCTCTTCGTCGCTTAAGGTCTCCTCAAATTGCAGCAGCGCGTCCACGCTGGTGCCCAGCGCCCGGGCCAGCGGGCAGAGCAGGGTGATGTCCGGGTAGGAGGTGTCGGTCTCCCACTTGCTCACCGCCGGGGCGCTCACCCCCAGCCGGGCCGCCAGCTGCTCCTGGGTCAGGCCCTTTTCCTTGCGGCGGGCCGCAATGGCCGCGCCGATCTTCATCCGGTTCAGTTCCATGGTGTGCTCCTTGTTCGGGTCAAATGTGGATGTGCGCCGCGCTTCTTCCTGCCTTTATTGTAGACCATCCCGCCCGCCGCCACAAGCGACGGGTCGTTACGCGCCGGGCAGGTTTTTGTAACCGGCGGTTACAAAAAAGCCCCGGCGGCCGAGGGCTTCGGCTGCCGGGGCAAAGGAAAAAACGAAAAAGGGGCTCAGCGTTCGGGGCGCAGCATCCGGCGCAGCGCCAGCAGCGCGGCGAACAGCACCGCCGCCACCGGCCAGATGATCCAGGTGCGGGCCCAGTGGCCGGTGTAAAAGCTGGAGCCCAGATAAATGGCGGTGATCAGGCACCAGTAGAAGCCGGTGAAGGGGTCGTTGCGCCGGTTTTCCGCCTTGTGCTCCCGGGTGTAGTCGCCCTCCTCCAGCAGCTTTTCGTAGCTCTCCCAGGGGCAGGCCACCCGGACGATGATATACACGCCCACCGCGATGAGGGCCAGCAGCAGGCAGACCGCGAACACGCAGGACAGCTCGGCTTCCAGCGCCATGCAGAAAAACAGGGGCACCACGCTCAGGATGCACAGCACGATGCCCACCACCAGACCCTTGTGGTAGATGGGGGCAAAGGCCTCCCGTTTGGTTTCCACAATGCCCGCCACCCCGTATTCCGGGGCGATGGGCTCCTTTTCCAGAAATTCATACCGCTCCAGCTTTATGCCGCTGGGCAGCAGAATGGCCACCCCCGCCGCCACGATCACGAACAAAAGCAACAGGCCGACGGCGGCGGCCACGTCCTCGCTGAGGGCGATACGGCCGTATTCCGCCATGCCGGTGATGGCGATCAGCGGCACCGGCGACAGGATGAACAGCGCCACCGCCAGCGCGATGAATTTGTGGCAGCGCTCGCTCAGCTCCAGATAGAAGTTGGCCTCCTCCAGCGAGATGGGCCGGGGCGCGGGGCCTTCCTCCGGCAGCAGGGGGGCGGCGCAGCCCTCCTCTTCGGCGGCGTTGTCCTTCAGCAGGTAATCGGTGCTCACCCCGAACAGCTCGCTCATTTTTAAAATCTTGTCCAGATCCGGCATGGACGCCATGGATTCCCACTTGGACACCGACTGCCGGGACACCCCCAGCCGCGCCGCCAGCTCCTCCTGCGACCAGCCCTGCGCCTTGCGCAGCTTCATGATTTTTTCTGCTAAGATCATATTCCCAACTCCTTCTTTGCGGGTTCTGTTTTGCTGTTCTCATTGTAGCAGAAGTGCCGGTTACCCGCCACCCAGCCCGCTGGGCAATTTGTCAACCGGCGGTTGCGGATGGGCAAAACCGATGTGCACCGCCTGTTTTCGGGCAGAAAAAGGCCGCCCGGCCCCGCTGCACAAAGGCAGGGGCCGGTTTTGGGGCTTATTCCGTGGGCAGGGCTTCCAGCTCCCGCCGGATCAGCTCGTTGGCAAGGGTGAAGGCCTCGATGCGCCTTCTTGCCAGCGTCAGCTGGGATTTGTACCGCGCCGGGTTTCCCTTTTCCTCAAGGGTTTTCACGGTCTGGCGCAGCTTGTGCAGGGTGGAGTCGATCTGGCGCTTTGCCTCGGCCAGCTCTTCGCGGGTGTAGTCCATGGGGTGTCCTTTCTTTTTGGGGGATGGGGGTCACATCTGGCCCTTCCAGACCCGGGCCAGAATGTCCTTCAAGACCAGAAGTGCGTCGGTGGTGTTGTAGCCGTATTCCACCTGCAGCTGGGTGAGCATCTCCCGCAGCTGGGGGGCGTAGTCGTCGATGCGCACCGTTTTGTGGTAGGTGGCCAGCACCGGGTACTTTTTGCTCCACACCCTGTTCCAGTCGATCTTCGCCTGGGCTTCCTCGCTCACGCTGTCGATCATCTCCCGGGCTTGCTGTTCGTCGAAATCGTACTCCACCAGCTCGTCCAGCGTGATGTGGTACAAAACGGCCAGCCGTTTCGACTGGCGGATGTCCGGCAAGGTTTCTCCGGTATCACATAGTTAAAAATATTGGTGTCATTTAATCAATTTTGCCGATAAAGCGGTAGAAGATTTCTACCTCCTGTTCCCGGCTTCCGTCCTCACCTTTGACCGCTTCATGGACAACGATTTTTTCAATCAGCGTATTCAAAAGTTCGGCGGTCAGTTCTGTTGGATTGACGCACTCTTTCATCAAGGCAATCCATTTTTCTGCGTCTGCGGCGTTCTGGCTTTCAGTGGCGATAGCGGATTGAAGCTGTTCAATCTTTGTGTCCAGTTCAGCCTGTTCGCTCTGGTACTTCCCGGACAGCATAGAGAAGTTGTATTCTGTGATACGCCCCGCCGCCCAGTCCTCATACATCCGGGCAAACAGGGTATCGACTTCGGCTTTCCGCTTCTCCGCTTTGTTCAACTCTGCGGCTTGCTTCTTTCTTGCGGCGGCCTGTCCCTTGTCATTGGCATTTAACAGCCGCTTCAAAAGCCGTTCTTCATCATGCTGTACCAGCCCCGACCAGTATTGCAGACGGGAGAGGACATAGGCGTAAAGCACATCATAGCGGATATAATGCATGGAGCATTGGCGTGTGCCCTGTCCGTACTTGCTACAATGATAATGGCCGTAAGGCTTGCTGTTCTGCCTGTTCTCCCCATAGGACAACGACCAGCCGCAATCCGAACATTTTACCAATCCGGAAAAAATCTGTGTTGTACCGTCCTTGCATTTTCTGCGGCGGTTTGCTATCTGCTCCTGTACCTGCCGGAAAACCTGTTCGCTGATAATCGGCTCCTGCGTGTTCTCCACCCGCACCCATTCACTTTGGGGCTTGCGTATCCTCCGCTTGTTCTTAAAGGAAATGTTTGTTTCCCGGTAGTGGATGGTATGGCCGATATAGGTTTCGTCTTTCATAATGCTCTTGACCTGCGCTATCGTCCATGCGTAGCTTTTTTCCTCTGGCGCACCCGCATAGATGTTTGCGAAAGTCCCGTCACGCTGGAAGTTGATAAATCCCGGCGTGGGAACCTTTTCCGCAATCAGTATTCTTGTGATACTGGCCGCCCCTCTGCCATGAATGGCGAGGTCAAAAATCTTCTCCACTATCCAGCGGGTTTCCTCGTCGATTATCAGCTTGTTTTTGATTTCCGGGTGTTTCCTGTACCCGATGGGAGCATAAGCGCCGATACGCTGTCCTGTGGCAAACTTTGCTTTGAAAGCGGCCTTTACCTTGCGGCTTGTATCTTTCGCAAACCATTCATTGAACAGGTTTTTGAACGGGACAAAATCGGAAAGCCCTTTCTCTGTGTCCTCATTCTCCGCAACGGCGATGTAGCGCACCCGTTTTTCCGGGAACAGAAATTCCAGATAGTAGTCCATCATCACATGTTCCCGCCCGAAACGGGAAAGGTCTTTCGTGACAATGCAGTTTACTTTTCCGGCTTCCACATCGTCCATCATGCGCTGAAAATCCGGGCGTTCAAAGTTCGTCCCCGACCAGCCATCGTCCACATACTCACCGACTACATGAAGTCCCTGTTCCTTTGCGTACTGTTGCAGGATTGTCCGCTGTGTTTCAATGCTTACGCTGTCACCATAGTTTTCATCGTCCCGGCTCAATCTCATATAAAGCGCCGTGTTGTAAATCGTAGTATTGTAAGGTTGTTTCACCGTTAAAAATCCTCCTTCTTAAAGAAACAACCCACGCTTACAATACTTTTGCTCTATGGCAATTATATCATAAGCGTGGGCGTGTTATCAATGATGGGCTATCAGGTTGAAGCGGCTTTTTCTGCGGTATGCCGCACCACATCTACAATCAGATCACCGAGGGGCTTCCCGCCTGCGGCGAAGTGTTCGGAGATTTTTATACGGTTGTTCCCACATACAAAATACTGCGTGCCGTTCTCTGCTTGTATGACCTGCCCTGTCCGGGGCGTAAAAATATCGCTTTCGCTTTTTGCCATCCAGTGTCCTCCATATTCAGTTTTCAAGGTACAATGCCGCACAGGGGCGGCGAAAATTTCTGCTTATATCTATCACCTTTCCTTTACTGTGTGCCGCTGTTGCCGTTTCACCTGCGCCAGCACTTCCGGCGGGATACGGTCAACGAAATTGCGGAGATTGTGTAATTCGCTTTCCAGCGTTGCCCGTTCCATGCGGTCTTTCATCTTGCCTTGCTCACTGGCCTTTGCCCTTGCTTCCAGCTTTTTGTTTTCTTCCAGCAGGTCATTGATTGTGACCTTGTACTTTTTCAACTGCCCGGAGAAGTTCTCCATCTGCGGGAACCACTTTTTCAGCATGAAGAGGGCTTCCTCTTTTTTCTTTCCGGCGTTCAGCGGGTTAATGCCGTCAAGGGCGGCTTCAATGGCTCTGGCCTGTTTGGAGAGGGAAACCGCCTGTTTGAAAAGCCGGGTGGGGATATGCTTCCGGCCTGTCTTGCTGGCACTCTCCCCACGCTCCAAGTCGGGATATTTCACCACCATATAGGCGTGAAAATCGTCCTGCCACTTCGTCAGGTTTGCCCGGTTGCCGATAATCTCCTTTGCACACAGGCGGTTGTCCTTTGTCAGCGGAACAAAGGTCAAATGCAGGTGGGGCGTTTTCTCGTCCATGTGTACCACCGCCGACACGATATTTTCCCGTCCTACCCGGCCAATGAGGAAATCTGCCGCCCTTTGGAAGAACGCCTGTATCTCCTTTGGAGATTTCCCCTTGAAAAACTCCGGGCTGGCGGTTATCAGCGTATCGACAAACCGTGTGCTGTCCTTGCGGGTTCGGCATCCGGCCTGCTCGATACGGCTCTGAATGAAGTGGTAATAGCGTCCCTCCGGCTTGACGATATGGAAATTGTATTTGCTCCGGCTTGTGTCAATGTCGGGGTTACTGGCGTATTGTTCTTTCTGCCTTTCGTGATGGGCTTCCAGCGGCCTTGCCGGGTTGCCCTTGTGCTTCTCAAACCGCAAAATTGCGTGTTGTGCCATTCTGCTCCTTTCCCCATTCCTTTCCTATCCTGGGTTTTCCACAGGGAAAATCCTGCCAGAATTATCTCTGATACGATAGGAATGGAATGGATATAAATAAATCATTTTAATCTTTGTATTTCTATATACCGTCCGGTTTTCGTACTTTAGGGGGGCGGTTTCCGTACTTCAAGGGTACGGTTTTCAGTCCTCCGGCGTACCAGAACGGGATTTCTTGAAGTCGGTGTTTGGAACCGCTTCATAGGATTTTGGAAAAATGCGGTTGGGTTTTCCACAGCCCTGCTTCTGGATCTCCACCAGTCCGGCGTATTGCAGTTCCCGCAGGGTGTTCACCGCTTTCTGCCGCCCACAGTGGAGCAGGTCAACCACTTCGCAGATAGGGTAATACAGGAAAATCCGTCCGCAGTCATCCGCCCACCCATTCTTGCGGGATAACTCTGTCCGGCGCAGGATAAAGGTGTACAGAACCTTTGCCTCGTTAGACAGGGGCTTGAATGTGGGGGCTTCAAAGAGAAAATTCGGGAGCCGGGTGAAGCTGAACGCCTTTTCCGGCTGATGAATGTAAATCGTGTTTGTCATATCGTGTTTTGTGGACGGTTAGAAGCCCGTTTTCCGGGGCGGGCGATACTTTATACCACCTGCCCCGGTTTGGGGCTTGCGGAGCCTAATAAATCAAGGCTTTTTTCGCTCCTAACTGTCCACAGCAGACCTCCTTTTCCGTTCACTTTCTGTTTTCTGCCGCCTGTGAACTCTGGCGGCACAGCCGGGGCAGTATTTTGCCCGGTTGGATTTGGGGACGAACACACCGCCGCAGACCACACAGCGTTTCAAGTCCTTATCCCGGAAAATCTCCGCTTCCAGCGTCCCGTCCAGCGGCAAGACCGCCCAGCGGAACCACTTACAGCAGACCGAGAAAGAAACTGTCTGCGGGCAGGTGCAGGTGTCCCCATCATCAAGGACAATGCAGTTGCCGTCCTCACAGCAACAGCACTCCTGGCGTATCAGGCTGGCCGCCTGTTTCCTTTGCGCCGGTGTCATGCGGTAAAGGGAACCGTCCGGCCTGCGTTCCAGCGGCGGCAAGTCTTTATAGGGGTTATCTCTCATGCGTTCCCTCCATTTTGCTTTCCGTTGCCGTTCTCCCCGAAAAGGTTTCTTGCCCCATGCCTGCGGCGTGTTCCCAACAGGGGCCCCCGCAAAGTCGTCAGACTTTGTGGGGAGAGGAGCCGCAGCGGAGCGAGTGAGCTTTCGCCCTCTGGCGGAAGCGAATGATACGCAGCTTGCGGCGACGAGGCACGCTCCCCGCAACTTCGGGACAACTTGTCCCGAAGTGACCTCTGGACAAAGTGTCCAGAAGCTGGCTCCTTGCAGTGCTTCCCCAGCCGGGGTATTCCTTTTTGGACGGTCATTCTGTTTTCAAGGTGCTGTCCATCGATGAACTACCCTAAGTCTACACCTAAATGACCGCCCGTCCCGTATATCCGAAAGGTAGGAAATCGGCTTAAAAAACAGGCTATTTCCGTGCTCTCGGAATTATGGTAAAATAAACATAAAAATTGGCTTTCAAGCCATAGGAGGACAATAATCTATGAAAATCGGAATTTTATGTGCGGGTGACGAAGAACTCGCCCCATTTTTGCCCTTGATAAGCAACTGTAAGATAACGGAAAAAGCTATGCTGAAATTCCATGCTGGACAGATTGATAGTGTAGAAGTTGTCGCCCTGTTTTCCGGCGTGTGCAAAGTAAATGCCGCCATAGCCGCTCAGCTTTTGATAGATGTATTTTGCGTGGATATAATTATCAATTCAGGGACAGCGGGCGGTATGGAGCCAGAACTTGAAATATTCGATACAGTTATCTCCACAGAAGTTTGTTACCACGATGTAGCGCCAGACATTTTAACGGAATTTCATCCGTGGATGAATTCTGTGTTTTTTGTGGCAGACCCAAAGCTGATAGATATGTCAAAGTCTGCTGTTGACAAGCTTTCAACTTCTGGAAAGGTAGTTTGGGGCCGTATGGTAACGGGAGAATCGTTTATAACCGATGAGAGCCGGCAAAAAATAAACGATGAATTTGCTCCCTTGACGGTTGACATGGAAACTGCCAGTATCGCTCATGTCTGCTATGCAAATGACATACCGTTTATCGCCATTCGGTGTGTGACCGATACTGAAAAACACAGCGGAGTTGATAATTTTGACGGAAACTGTGCAAAAGCATCAAGTATTGCCAAAGATATTACGGTTGCTTTATTAAGAGAAATCAAAAAGTCGTGGTAAGATTGGATGATATTTTAGAACAGAGGACAGAGGGGGGGAGAGTATGGCCCTAACTATTCAAGAACGACTAAAAGACCTGCGTGTGGAGCGTGGCTTGACGCTGGAACAGCTTGCGGAACAGACGCACCTCTCCAAATCTGCGCTTGGCAGCTATGAAGCGGACGAGTATAAGGACATCAGCCACTATGCCCTTATTGAGTTAGCAAAGTTTTACGAAGTGACTGTTGATTATCTGCTGGGCCGTTCCCAAACAAAAAATCACCCAAACGCCGATCTTGCAGACCTGCGTTTGAGCGACGATATGATTGAACTATTGAAAAGCGGGCGGGTGGACAATTCCCTCTTGTGTGAACTGGCGACCCACCCGGATTTTCCCCGGCTCATGGCCGACCTTGAAATCTATGTGAACGGCGTAGCGGGAAAGCAGGTGCAGAGCGCAAACGCCATTGTGGACGCTGTGAGTGCAACGATTATGAAACAACACAATCCCGGCTTGACTGACCCACAGCTGCGACAGCTTATCGCCGCCCATATTGACGATGACAGCTTTTGCCGCTATGTGATACAGCAGGACATAAACAAGATAGCCTTCGACCTGCGGGAAGCCCACAAGGACGATTTTTTCAGCGTCCCGGAGGACAATCCTCTGGAAGATTTTTTGCAGACCGCAGAGGAAACCACCAGAGAGGACAGCGACCCGGAGCAGGCGGCTATGGCATTTATCTGTAAGCGGCTCAAGCTGAACTATGGGAAACTGTCAGAGGAAGAAAAGAAGTGGTTGAAAAAGATTGCACAGAAATCGGATTTGCTGAAAAATCCAAAGCCGCAGCGGGGACGCAAGTAAGAGAATAATAAATCAGATTATATGGAGGTATTGGTTATGAAAAAGTGGTTACTGATAATTTCAGCGACTGTTATTTGCGTTGCTGCCGCTTTTTTATATTTCTTTAGTTTAACTCCCAAAGGAGATACCATTACCAGCAGAGAAAGCATATTGAACACCGCAATTTCAAAAGGGAATGAATGGACTATCGCAAAAGAACTGGAACTTGGCGGTTATATCGTGAGTGGAGCATACAGTACAGATAATAAATCTACACTTGCTATCTTTGAACCAACAGGAAATGGAGACTACAAATTTAGTACATCAACAAACCGAAATAGTGATGAGATTATTGTCGGTGGCGTTGCAATAAACGGAGAATGGTATGATTTAATTTGGTTTAATGGTGCTAAAACAGAGTATGCTGAAATCACTTATACAATAAATGGACAAGTGCAAGATACATTGAGATACAACACAGATGATATGGATATTATCTCAATTAAAAACCCAGAAAAAGAGTATTCCATTCATGTGGCTTACTATGACAATGATGGAAATAAATACGAATAAATTGTTTTTCATCGAGAAAATAGCAAAGCCAGCCGAGCCAGTCAACGGTCAAGATGAACGGCGCATTTCATGCGCCGCCGTTGACAGTCCCGCCCGTCTTTGCTAAAGGGTAATCAAGGCGGGAAAGCCCTAAAATGGCTTCACACCTATTTCAATAATTGGAGGAGATAAAAATGAGATCAGAAAAGGAAGTTTATGATATTGTTTTGAATTTTGCAAAAACAGACAAACGCATTCGCATGGTTACTTTGGAAGGATCTAGAACAAATACAAATATTCCGCCTGATGATTTTCAGGATTTTGATATTACTTTTTTTGTTACGGATATGGACAGCTTCACAAGTGATGATAAATGGCTAGATATATTTGGTGAAAGGTTGATTCTGCAAAAGCCGGAAGATATGGAATTATTTCCAGCTGTAGAAAAGGGATTTTCATATTTAATGCTGTTTACTGATGATGTTAAGATAGATTTAACTTTGCTGCCGCTGGAACTGATAGACGAGTATTTTACATGGGATAAACTGGTAAAGTTACTGTTGGATAAAGACAACCGTATCGTAAAGCCGCCAATACCAACGGATATAGACTACCACTTGCAGAAGCCTACTCAAAGAATGTTTGACGATTGCTGTAATGAATTTTGGAATACTACAACATATGTAGTAAAGGGCTTATGCCGCAAAGAAATTCTTTTTGCTATTGACCATATGAATGATATAGTACGAAAAGAATTGCTTCGCATGATTTCCTGGCTGATTGGTATCAAACAGGGATTTCATTTCAGTTTGGGAAAAAACTATAAATTTATGAAGCAATATGTCCCAGAGGAATTGTGGGAACGACTTATGTCTACTTATAATATGGATTCCTATCCCCATATGTGGGAATCCTTTGAACAATGTATGGCATTGTTCCGGGAGGTTTCGTCAGAAGTGGCATGCCAGTTGGATTACCAGTATCCACTATATGATGAAAAAATCAGTAATTATGTGATTCGGCAAAAGAAAAAATATGGCATTGAAGATGATAACAAATAAAATTTTTTCAATCGAAAAAATTTATTTTGATTATTCAATTTTGAAAAACTGAATACCTCAAAATCAGAAAGAGCGCGGCCAAGCACTTTGAGGGATTGGCCGCCTTGTCCACCCATCCAGCGGGGCGGCGGGCGGCGGTCAAGGCCGGGTGTAACCCCGTTCATTTCAGCCTTGACGGTTGCCCGCTGTCCTGCTACTTTTCCGGGAGTGTGGCCACAACTTCGGGACACTTTGTCCACAAGTCGGAGCGTAGGACGAGGGACGGGGGCTTTCATATACGCCCTGTCTGCTGATGAAACCAGACCTGCGCTTGCGGCTCCACGCCACGCAAGCACAGCCCTGTTTTCTTGCCGCTTCAAATCTTGCCGCTTCAAATGCCCTTGCCCTCCCCGGCGGCAACGGCATTTTCACGACAACGCCGACAGAGCGTATAACACACTACACTTTGCTTCGCAAAGTCGTGTGCCAAATGGGGGCGTTGCCCCCTTTGGAAACCCCCACAAGAAAAGGCGATATGCTACCCCTCCACGGGGCGCATACCGCCTTTTCTTGTTATCCAGCCCTCCGGCTGTATTGGTTGAGCAAAAGTCAGCGTGGGATTGGTGTGGTATCTTTATCTAAGTGAACCCCCGGTCTCCCATTTGGAGATGGTCTGGCGGGAAACGCCCAGCTTTTCGGCCACGTTCTCCTGGGAAAGGCCGCTCTTTTTGCGGGCGTGATACAAACCGCTTGCAAAGCTCATGGGAAAAAACCTCCTGTTTTCTGTTTTGGCTCTCTCAGTATACCGCCTAAAGGGCCAAAAGGCCACCAACCAAAGCCGACGGTTTCGCCCGGTTTTGTAACATCACTTGACCATGGCGAACTGACAGGCCTCCTCGGCCCAGTCCAGCAGCTCGGCGTCCACCTCATTGGCGGTCGTGAGCAGGATGTGGTGGGTCCAGCGGTTGGGGTAGGGCTCGGTGGCCACCGCCACCCGGGGGGACTCCTTATGGTAGGAAAGCCCCAGGCTCACCAGTAGATATTCCTCCGGCCAGCCCTTCACCTTTCGCCAGGGCAGCGACACCGCCGCGAACACATACCGGTTGCGCAGCGAAATCTGGGTGCGCCCACCTTGGCGGTGAAGGCAAGGCCCCGCTGCTCCAGCCCATGGCAGAGGGCCTGATAGATGGGCAGCATCTGGGGCATGGAGTCAAAAAACAGCAGCTCGTCGTCGGTCATGAACACACACCTGCCTTTTTGTTTTTTCTTATTATATTATAGCCCCGGCGGGCGGGGCAGGGCAACGGCGGTCAGCCCTGCAGGTCCTTCCGGGTGGCCAGCGCCCGGCGGCGGAAATACAGCTTGAAGAAGCCAAAGGCGCCTACGGCGGCCAGCGCCAGATTCAGCCAGCTGAGCTGTTGCAGATGGCTGTTGGCCAGATTGGCAAAGCCGGGCAGCACGTTAACCGTCATCACTACGCCGCAGAGGGCCATGACCCCGTCCAGATGGCGCAGCACGCCCTCCAGATCCGAGAAAATTTCGAAGGGCTGGCCGTCCGATTTCTTTTTTAAATAGATCCAGTTCAGGCAGCGACCCACCACCTGAATGCCGGTTTCCTCCAGAAAGGCCAGATAGTCCGGGTCGGCTTTTCGCAGCAGCTGCAGCTGGTACTGGTATTCGCCCGGCTCGCCCTGCTCGAATTCATACACGAAGAACCCGGCCCGGCACAGTTGCCAGCCCTGGCGGCTCATGTCGTTCAGCCAGTCGATTTCCTTTTCAAAATTCCAGACAAAAAATGTGCGGTGGATGATCTTTTTCATACCGGATTCCCTCCTGTGACCTGTTCGCCGTTTTTCACCAGCTCCTTCAGCCGGGCCAGCTCGTTTTCCACGGCGGCGCGGCCTGCGGCTGTGATGCGGTATTCCTTCTTCCGGCTGCCCGGGGCGCAGGGCAGCGCCTCAATCCAGCCCTTGTCCTGCAGGGTGTTCAGCGCGCCGTACAAAGTGCCCGCCGCCAGCCGCACCCGCCCGCCGGAAAATTCCTCGGCCTTCTGCATGATGCCGTAGCCGTGCAGCGGCTCGTACAGCGAAAGCAGAATATAATAAAAGGCTTCGGTCAGTGCGATGTGTTCGTTCATCTGCGGCCCTCCTTTTTTGTTTGCTCGGCAAGCGTTATATCGCCTTCCGATACAACTATATCAGGTACCGATATACTTGTCAAGCAGTCGGGGACCGGCGGCAGGGTAGGATAGGGGATGATTGCGACAAAAATCTATGGCAGAAAGGGCGGAAAGAATGAATTAGCGCTCTAAGAGGTAGAGTGCTAATAATTAACAAAATGTTCATAAATCCACCGATTTTATGTCACAAACCGGCGGTAGAATATAGTTGTCAAAAGGGAACGGGACCTGAAGGCAAGAGCCTTTGGAAGCGACCCGGACAATTCCGATTGACAAAGCGGCGCAGCCCCCGCGTACCATGCGCACCGCATTACAACAAAAATCTATGATAAATGGCGCGGAGCAAAGGAGCATTTTATGTTTGGTATGATTCCGTTTGGCCGTGAAGAAAACAGTCTGTTCAACTATCTGGATAACATGGAGCGCAGCCTCTTTACCGGTTTTGGCGATATGAGCCAGTTCCGCTGCGACATTCAGGACAAGGGCGATTCCTACCTGATGGAAGCGGAGCTGCCCGGCTTCAATAAGGAGGACATCTCCATCGACCTGAATGGCGACAGCCTGATGATCACCGCCCGCCACAACTCCGAGAGCGGCGAGAAGGACGACAAGGGCAACTATGTGCGCCGGGAACGCAAGTTCGGTTCCTTCAGCCGGAGCTTCGACGTGAGCGGCATCGACACCACCGCCATCAAGGCCGCCTACAACAACGGCATTCTGGAGCTGACCCTGCCCAAGAAGGGCGAAGTTACTCCCGCATCCCGCAGCATCCAGATCGAGGGCTAAGCGCAGAGCAGAGCCCCACGGCAAAAGCACAAAAGGCCCCGGCCAGCAAACCCGCTGGCCGGGGCCTTTTTGCGTATCCGGGCAGAATGACACATCCGGCGGGCGGAATTCCCGTCCGGTGTGCTGGAAAAAATCCTATCGCCCTGCTATGATAGAAACAGAAAAAGGAGGGCGATGGAATGAGTCTGGCAAAACGAATTGCAGCCTGCCGCAAGCAGGCGGGAATTTCGCATGGCGGCGGCAGTGGCAGGCGGCGTGTGCATCCGGCGGGAATACCGGCAGCTGTAACGGCGTTACAGCTGCCACACCGCCGGGCAGGTGCTGGACACCGCCGCCGCACCCGCGCCCAGCGCGTCGATCACGTCCTGCTTGTCCGCAATCAGGCCGCTGGCGATGAGCGGCGCGCCCAGCTCGTGGCTCAAACGGGCGATGAGCTTCGGCATCAGGCCGGGCAGAATCTCGATGAAGTCCGCCCACTGGCTGCCGCCGCTTTTGCGCAGGCTCTGCAGGGCCATGTTATCAAGCAGAAAGGTGCGGTACACCCCCGCAAGGCCCAGCGCCTTTGCCCGCCGCACCAGCGCCGCCTTGGTGCTGATCACCCCGTCCGCCCGGGTGGCCCCGGCCAGATATTCCACCGCCGCCTCCCGGGCGGAAAGGCCGTCCAGCAGATCCACGTCCACAAACACGGTTTTGCCCGCCTGCTTCAGCCGCTGCACGATGGCCGGGATGCTCACCACAGACCCATATAAAACGAACACCACCGGCTTGGGGTTTTGAAGGCAGCGGGCAAGGCCCTCCTCGTCCTTGATGGCGATGATGATGGGGTTTTCTTCCAGCAGTTCCTGCAGGCGGGCATCCATGGGGCATCCTCTTTTCCGGTTTGATGATACCTTATTATAGCACCCGAAAACCGGGGGCGGCAATGCCGGGGGGCGCTTTGTGCGCATGCCACAAAAACCCGGGGATAATTTTTGCGGGTCTGCCCATTGCGCCCCGGCGGCCCCGCCCTCTATAATAATAGTATGACCAATAAACGCGGCCGACGCGCCGCCAGAAAAATGCCCGGGGCTTTCGGCAGGCTCCGGCCTGTGCAAGAGTGAAGAGCAGCAGAACAGACGCCATGACGGTGTGTTTCTGCTGCCTTTTTTTGTTGGAATGAAGTGTATTGGGATTTGCCGCAGATTGAACAGCGAGGTGCATGATGACAAAGCAGAAAAAATGGTTCAAACGGATCGGGCTGGCGCTGCTGGCCCTTGTGCTGGTGCTGGCGGCGGCGCTGGCGGGCTATGTGGGCTGGCTGCAAAGCGGCTACTACCGCATTCCGGACGGGGAAACGCTGGAAGTCACCACCCCCCAGCTGGAGCCGCTGGCCCCCGGGCAGGAATACACCGCCCTCACCTATAACATCGGCTTTGGCGCCTACGGGCCGGATTACAGCTTCTTCATGGACACCGGCACCATGGCGGACGGCACCCCGGTGCAGGGCAAATGGGGCAAGGCCCGCAACCGGGAATCGGTGCTGGCCAACACCCGGGGCGCGCTGGAGACCATCGCCGCCCAGGATGCGGACTTTCTGCTTTTGCAGGAGGTGGATGTGAAGGCGGACCGGAGCCATCAGGTGGACCAGAGCGCCATGCTGAAAGACGGCCTGCCCGGCTACGGGGCGGTGTTCGCCTGCAACTTCCACACCCGGTATCTGCTCTACCCCTTCCACGACCCCCACGGCGCGGTGAACGCGGGGCTGCTTACCCTGAGCCGCTGCCGCATCGACGAGGCGGTGCGCCGCAGCTACCCGGTGGATGAGAGCTTCTTTGTAAAATTCACCGATCTGGATCGCTGCTTTGCCCAGCTGCGCATCCCGGTGGAGGGCGGCGGCGAGCTGGTGCTCATCAACAGCCACATGTCCGCCTACGACGAGGGCGGCACCGTGCGGGCCCGCCAGCTGGAAATGCTCTGTGACGTGATGCAAACGGAATACGAAAAGGGCAACTACGTCATCGTGGGCGGCGACTTCAACCACGCGCTGGGCGAGGGCATGGCCGAAGCCTTTGAAAGCGGCCAGCAGCTGCCGGGCTGGGTGGCCCAGCTCACCGACGCGGATCTGCCCGCGGGCTTTTCCATCCGGCGGGCGGAGAATGAGTACCAGACCCCCACCTGCCGCACCGCGGACATTCCCTGGGAGCCGGGGGTCAACTACACCACCGTGCTGGACGGGTTTATCGTTTCGGATAACGTGTCCGCCACGACGGAAAACATCGACACCAATTTTGCTTACAGCGACCACAACCCGGTGAAGCTCACCTTCCGGCTGGGTCAGGCTGCGGAATAAAAGGAGGAAACAGATATGGTAGATGTGGCAATCATCGGCTGCGGCGTGACCGGCGCGGCGGTGGCCTATCAGCTGGCCAAAAAGCAGGTCAGCGTTTTGATTCTGGAAGCGGAAAACGATGTGTCCATGGGCACCACCAAGGCCAACAGCGCCATTCTGCACGCGGGCTACGACCCGGAGCCCGGCACCAGCATGGCCCGGCTGAACGTGCGGGGCAGCGCGCTGGCGAAGGAAATCTGCGCCGCGCTGGATGTGCCCTACAAGCAGACCGGCAGCTTCGTGGTGGCCTTCGGCCCCGAGCAGGAGAAAACGCTGCGGCGGCTCTACGAAAACGGCACCGCCAACGGGGTGCCGGGGCTGGAAATTTTGAGCGGCGAAAAGGCCCGGGCACTGGAGCCGAACCTCTCGCCGGAGATCACCGCCGCCCTGCACGCACCCAGCGCCGCCATCGTGAGTCCATGGGAGTTCGCGCTGGCCATGGCGGAAAACGCGGTGCAAAACGGGGCTGACCTGCACTTGGAAACCCGGGTCACCGGCCTTACCCCCACCGAGGGCGGCTGGAAGATCCAGACTACAAAGGGCGACTTTGAAGCCCGCTTTGTGGTGAACGCCGCCGGTGTGGACGCGGGCAAAGTGCACGCGATGGCCGCGCCGGAGAATTTTGTCACCAAACCCTGCCGGGGCGAGTATTATCTGCTGGACAAATCCGCCGGCAATACCGTGGGCCGGGTGATCTTCCAGTGCCCCACCGCCGCGGGCAAGGGCGTGCTGGTGGCCCCCACGGTGCACGGCAATCTGATCGTCGGCCCCAACGCACAGGACATTCCCGATGCAGCCGACACCGCCACCACCGCCATGGGCCTTGCTCAGGTGGCGCAAAGCGCCCGCAAAAGCGTGCCCGGCGTGGATCTTTCCGCCTGCATCCGCAACTTTGCGGGCATCCGGGCCAACACCGACCGGCCGGATTTCGTCATCCAGTGGGCGGCCCCCGGTTTCCTCGATCTGGCGGGCATGAAGAGCCCCGGCCTTTCCGCCGCCGCAGCGGTGGGCGAGGAGGCCGCGGCCCTGCTCCAGCGGGCGGGCCTTGTGCTGAAGGAAAAGGAAAACTCGGTGACCACCCGCAAACGGATTCGTTTCAAAGAGCTGCCCGGCGAGGAAAAGGCGGCGCTCATCGCCCGGGAGCCTTCCTATGGCCGGGTGATCTGCCGGTGCGAGACGGTGACCGAGGGCGAGATCATCGCCGCCTGCCACACCTCCATCCCGCCCCGCAGCATTGACGGGGTGAAGCGCCGGGTGGGCGCGGGCATGGGCCGCTGTCAGGGCGGCTTCTGCGGGCCCCGGGTGATGGAGATTTTGAGCCGGGAGCTGGGCAAAAGCCCGCTGGAGATTCCGCAGGAGGGGGCGGCGAGCATTCTGCTCACCGGCCGGACGAAACAGGCAAAGGGGGACAAAACCGTATGACAGAGCGGCAGGAATATGATGTGATTGTGGTGGGCGGCGGCCCGGCGGGCCTTGCAGCCGCCCTGAGCGCAAGGGAAAACGGCGCGGAGCATGTGCTGATCCTGGAGCGGGACGAGGAGCTGGGCGGCATTCTGAACCAGTGCATCCACAACGGCTTCGGCCTGCATCATTTCAAAGAAGAGCTCACCGGCCCGGAATACGCCGGTCGGTTCATCCGGCAGCTGGAGGGCACCGGCATCGAGGTGATGCTGGGGGCCATGGTGCTGGAGGTGAACGCCCAGGCGCACACCGTGCAGGCCATCAGCAAAACGCTGGGCTACCGGCTGCTGCAGGGCAAGAGCATTCTGCTGGCCATGGGCTGCCGGGAGCGCACAAGGGGCGCCATCGGCATCCCCGGCACCCGCCCGGCGGGCGTGTTCACCGCGGGCGCGGCCCAGCGGTATGTGAACATGGAAGGCTACATGGTGGGCAAGCGGGTGCTGATCTTAGGCAGCGGCGACATCGGCCTGATCATGGCCCGCCGCATGACGCTGGAGGGCGCGAAGGTGCTGGCCTGCGTGGAGGTCATGCCCTATTCCGGGGGCCTGATGCGCAACATCGTCCAGTGTTTGCAGGACTACGACATCCCCCTGTATCTCTCCCATACCATCATCGACATTCAGGGCAAGGACCGGGTGGAGCGGGCCGTGGTGGCCAAGGTGGACGAAAACCGCCGCCCCATCCCCGGCACCGAGATGGTCTTTGACTGCGACACCATTCTTTTGAGCGTGGGCCTGATTCCGGAAAACGAGCTCACCAGCGGGGCGGGCATCACCCTTGATCCCCGCACCAAGGGGCCGGTGGTGTTCGAGAACATGGAGACCAGCGCCCCCGGCGTGTTCGCCTGCGGCAATGTGGTGCATGTGCACGATCTGGTGGACTTTGTCACCGCCGAAAGCCAGCGGGCCGGTGCCGCCGCCGCCCGGTATGCGCTGGGGCAGGCAAGCGAAGGCCCGGCGGTGGAGATCAAAAACGGCGAGGGCGTGGGCTACACCGTGCCCCAGAAATACCGCCCGGCGGCGGTGGACAAAAAGCTGGAGATCTTCTTCCGGGTGCGCCGGGTCTACGGCAATTCGGCGGTGGTGGTCACCAGTGAGGGCGCGCCGCTGGCCCGGTTCAAACGGGAGCATCTGGCCCCCGGCGAGATGGAACACATCACCCTGCCCGCGGCCCTGCTGGCAAAGGCGGCGGGCGCGCTGGAAGTGGCGGTAGAGGAGGAACAGGCATGAAGGAACTGATCTGCATTGTGTGCCCCAAGGGCTGCCGTCTGCACGTGGACGAGAACGATGGCTACAAAGTGACCGGAAATACCTGCCCACGGGGCGAAGAATATGGTAAAATGGAACTAACGAACCCCACCCGCACCATCACCAGCACGGTGGCGGTGCGGGGTGCGGCCCATCCCCGCTGCCCGGTCAAAACCACAAAGCCCATTCCCAAGGGGCTGATCTTTGAAGCCATGCAGACGCTGGACGGTCTGGAACTGACCGCGCCGGTGGCTCTGGGTCAGGTGGCGGTGGCCAACGTGTGCGGCACCGGGGCGGACTTTGTGACCACCCGCGCACTGGATGCACAGGGCGCGGCAAAGGAGGAAATGCAATGAGCAGCCGGTACATTCTGGCACTGGATCAGGGAACCACCAGCAGCCGGGCGATTCTGTTCGACGATGAGCAGAACATTCTGGAAATGACCCAGCGGGAATTTGAGCAGATCTACCCCAAAGAGGGCTGGGTGGAGCACGACGCCATGGAAATCTGGTCCAGCCAGTACAGCGTGATGATGGAGGTGGTGGCCAAAAGCGGGGTGGATCCGGCGGCCATCGCGGGCATCGGCATCACCAACCAGCGGGAGACCACCATCCTGTGGGAAAAGGAAACCGGCCGCCCCATCTACAACGCCATCGTGTGGCAGTGCCGCCGCACCGCCCCCATTGTGGATGAACTGGTGGAAAAGGGCTATGGCGACATGATCCGCAAAAAAACCGGCCTTGTGCCGGACGCCTATTTCTCCGCCAGCAAGATCAAGTGGATTCTGGATCAGGTGCCCGGCAGCCGGGAAAAGGCGGCAAGGGGCGAGATCCTGTTCGGTACCGTGGATACCTGGCTGGTCTGGAAGCTCACCGGCGGCAAGGCCCATGTGACCGACCGCACCAACGCCTCCCGCACCATGCTCTATAACATCGATACCCTCGACTGGGACGACGAGCTGCTGGAGCTTTTGGACATTCCCCGGGCCATGCTGCCCACCGTCTGCTCCTCCAGCGAGGTTTACGGCTATACCACCATCGGGCCGGTGCAGGTGCCGGTGGCGGGCATCGCGGGCGACCAGCAGGCCGCCCTCTTCGGGCAGGGTTGCTTTGAGGCCGGGCAGGCCAAAAACACCTACGGCACCGGCTGCTTCCTTTTGATGAACACCGGCGAGACCCGCCACCAGAGCGAAAACGGCCTGCTCACCACCATCGCGGCCACCGTGAAGGGCCAGCCGGTGCAGTATGCCTTGGAGGGCAGCGTGTTCGTGGGCGGCGCGGTCATCCAGTGGCTGCGGGACGAGATGCGCTTTTTCACCGAAAGCCGGGACGCGGAGTACTACGCCCAGAAGGTGCCGGACACCGGCGGGGTCTATCTGGTGCCCGCCTTCACCGGCCTTGGCGCGCCCCACTGGGATATGTACGCCCGGGGCTGCATTGTGGGCATCACCCGCGGCACCAAGCGGGAGCACATCATCCGGGCGGCGCAGGAGTCCATTGCCTATCAGTCGGCGGATCTGGTCGCCGCCATGGAAAAGGACACCGGCATCCCCCTGAGCGTACTTAAGGTGGACGGCGGCGCCTCCCGGGATCGCTTCCTGATGCAGTTCCAGGCGGATATTCTGAACAAGGCGGTGCGCCGCCCCATGATCCGCGAGACCACCGCCCTGGGCGCGGCCTATCTGGCCGGGCTGGCGGTGGGCGTCTGGAAGGACACCGACGAGATCAGCCGCCTGTGGAGCTGCGACGTGGACTTTGCCCCCGATATGGCGGAGGACAAGCGCCATCAGCTGCTGGCGGGCTGGCACAGGGCCGTGGGCCGCAGCCTTGGATGGGCAAAGCCCGGCGTCTGAGTAAAATTGCAGCATATTCAACAAAATACCCCGCCGGGGCGGAAGGCACATTCCGCCCCGGCGGGGCTTTTTTGCCCGGAAAAGGAGGGGAATCCCAAATTTTGCAGAAGCGGCGGGGCGAAAATGTTTCCGGGAAATCCTCCGGCTGCATTTATTGGTTATGCACAAAAATATATCGCGCACATTTGTGCTAACTGGATAATACGTTTTACCATTTGTGCGTAAAATGTGCAGTTTGTGAAGACTGTGTGAAACGTCTGTGAAGGCTGTGGTAGAATCGGGCCAGTTAGAAAAGCAACATGCTGCAAGGAGATCATGTTGCAAGATAGGAAGGAGAAATTACACATGAAAAAGATTATTGCATTGGTTCTGGCCCTGATGATGGCTTGCTCTCTGGTTGCCTGCGGCGGCAAGGACGAGCCCGCAAGCACTGCTACTTCCACCAGCACTGCTGCTTCCACCACCGACGAGGGCGCTACCTCCGATCCCTATGCTGATCCGTACGCCGATCCCTACAAGCAGGGCTGATTGATGAACAACAGCGGGGGGCAGGCGCTCCCCGCATTTTGAAGGAACATAAGCGGAACAGGAGGAATTACCTTTGAAAAACGTACAGCGTTTCCTGGCATTTGTCCTCGCAATCGGCATGGCGCTGAGCATGGCCGCATGCGGCCAGACGCCCGCCAGCACTCCCGCCTCTTCGTCCACCTCCACGGCGGCGGAGCCCAGCGGCTACATGCCGGAGCCCAGTGAGGGCGCCAAGTACACCGTCACCACCACCGAGGACGGCTGGCTGAAGCTGGAGAACGAAGGCGGCGAGGTTCTGGGCCTTTCGCCCAACTCCGGCGTCAAGGTCATTGAAGACGACGGCTATGCCTTCAAGGATCTGAACCAGAACGGCACTCTGGACGCCTACGAAGACTGGCGTCTGACCACCGAAGAGCGTACCGCCGACCTGGTGGGCCAGATGGAGGGCGCCGAGATGGCGGCCATCCTCTCCCACGGCGGCTGGGGCGACTTCACCACCGAGCCTCTGGCTGAGGACGATGGTTCCCGCACCTTCCTGGAGGCTGGCGGCCGCGGCGGCGTTACCCGTAACATCGGCCGTGGCGGCGGAGTCCACGCCCAGTGGACCAACCAGATTCAGGCCGTTGCCGAGAGCTGCTACTACGGCATTCCGGCCATGATCTCCATCGACCCGGCCAACATCTCCGGCCTGGTGGAGACCACCGCTCTGGCTTCCACCATGGATCCCGAGCTGGCCGCTGAAATCGGCGTGGAGACCTCCAAGGAATACCGCGCTGCGGGCGTTACCGCCCTGCTGGGACCCCAGGTTGACATTGCCGGCGCTTCCATGAGCCGTGCCGGCGGCACCTACGGCGAAGATCCTCAGCTGACTCTGGACATCGCCACTGCTTATGTAAACGCCATGCAGTCCACCTACGATGAGAACGGCGAAGATCTGGGCTGGGGCGACGAGTCCGTGTTCTGCTTCACCAAGCACTATGCCGGCGCAGGCGCCACCGAAGGCGGCCGCGACGACCACCACTACACTGCTCACTACGCGGTGTTCCCGGGCGACAACCTGGAAGCACACCTGATCACCTACTTTGACGGCGTGTTCAACCTGCCCGGCAAGACCGGTTCCTCCGGTATCATGACCCAGTATTCCGTGAACGTTGACGGCGAGGGCAACCCCTACGGCGGCGAAGATCTGGCCGGCGCCTACAACGCCTACATGTATGGCCTGCTGGACGAGGCCGGCTACGACAGCCTGACCATCACCGACTGGGGCGTATTCCAGTTCGCTGGCTGCTGGGGCACCGAGGATATGGCCGACGAGGCTGAGAAGATCGCCTTCGGCTGGGAGCGGGGTGTTGAGCTGCTGGGCGGCTACGGCACCATGGAAACTGTGGCTGCTGCCTATGACAAGCTGGTGGAACGCAACGGTGAAGAGACCGCCAAGGAGATCATCAGCCACGCTGCCTCCAACTACATCGAGGTTATGATGAACCTCAACATGTTCGATCAGCCCTACAATGACTCCGCTTACGCCGAGTCCATCATCACCACCGGCGGCAACAGCGAGCTGGGGCTGGAAGGCCAGCGCGACTCCGTTGTGATGCTGAAGAACGACGGCACCATCAAGGAAGGCGGCTCCGCCACCTCCGATAAGCCCACCGTTTACATCCCCTACGTTTACAACACCGGCTTTAGCGTGAGCTGGATGGGCGGCGTGAGCGAAGGTACTCCCAGCTGGACTCCCGGCATGGATATGGATGTGATGGGCCAGTACTTCAACGTGGTTACCGATAAGCTGGGCGATCCCACCGGCGAAGCCGATGCGGAAGGCAACCCCACCTACACCAAGGACGACCTGACCCGTGCCACCGCCGAGGAAATCGCAGCCTGCGATTACATTCTGGTTGGCATGAGCAATCCGTACAGCATTTCCTACACCGATCCTTATGTGAGCGCCTTTGGCTATCTGGAAGCCTACAAGAACAACGAGCTGTATCCGGACGACATCTACTGGTACCCCGTATCCATGCAGTACGGCGAGTACACTGCGGAAACCGCCCGTGAGACCTCTATTGCTGGTCCTATCGTTGACGGCGAGAAGCAGAACCGCTCCTACAAGGGCAACACCGCTCCCGCTGCTGCCAACTACGGCGATCTGGAAGCTCTGCAGTATGCGGACTCCGTGGCCGGCGATATCCCCGTGATCGTTTCCATGAAGATGGAGCGCGGCATGGTCTGGACCGAGACCGAGTCCATGGCCGACGTCATCCTGGGCTGCTACTCCAAGCAGCGCCCCGAAGTGGTTGCCGAGATCATCCTGGGCGAGACCGAGCCCAACGGCCTGCTGGTGTTCCAGCAGCCCGCCGACATGGAAGCCGTGGAAGCTCAGCTGGAGGACGTGCCCCGCGATATGGAGTGCTACGTTGACGCCAACGGCAATACTTACGACTTTGCATTCGGTCTGAACTGGGGCGGCGTGATCAACGATGAGCGCGTTGAGAAGTACTCCGCCGAGCCTCTGACCAAGGTGCAGAACATCGACTATGCAGCCTACGCCGCATCCTACGGCGCAGAGGGTTAATCTGCAAAAACTGCAATCATGGAAAAATGCCGGGCAGCAATGCCCGGCATTTCAGCCTGTAGAAAAACCTGCTTTGGCAATCAGGCCAGAGCAGGTTTTCTGTTTGAAAACAAGAAGACAGGTGGA
>NZ_CAXSWZ010000034.1:0-32271 GCF_964241245.1 Allofournierella massiliensis | reverse complement strand
TTTGTCTAGGGCTAAAGCCGTTTTTATTCCACCAGCTTAGCTGGTGGTTGTCGCTCGCTCAAGCTACCCAACACAAAGCGCCCCCGGGCCTGCCGTTCTGGCAAGGCCCGGGGGCGCTTTTATGGTTTGTTCAGTTTTGTTCCTCTTCCGCCGGCAGCCCGGCTTCATCCCGCAGGTTCACACCGCCGCAGTTCAGCCGGAACACATGGAAGCCGATCTCCGCGAAGGGATACCGGTTCAGCAGGGCGCTGGCCGCGTTCAGGGCGGTTTTCAGATCGAAGCAGATGCAGTCGATGTAGGAATAGGCAAAGCCGGTGGCCCCGCCCAGAATCCACAGATCATCGCCCGCGGCCTTCTGCAATTCGTCCTCCAGCTTTCCCCGCAGCTCCACCCGCTGGCCCTCCGGCACCTGTTCGGTGCTGTAAAAGAAGAAGCCGCCGATCACGCCGTCCGCCTGCAAACGGTCCATGCGGGAATCGTCGCCCCGGTAATAGTCCGCCAGCAGCTCGCTGCAGCAGGTGGCCCCGGCAATTACATCCTGCCGCAGGGCCCAGTCCTCCTGGGTGGAGGGCTCGTAGTAGTAATTCTGGTAGTTCCAGGCAATGGCCTGGGCCTGGTCCAGCGCGGCTTCGTCGCCGCCGCAGAACCATTCCGCCATCTTCGCCCGCAGCTCCCGCAGCGGCATGCCGCCCTGGGGCCGGGGCGCGGCCAGCACCTCCAGCCGCTCCACCCGGCACAGCGCGGCCCCCTCGCCCATGGCCTGGCTCAGCAGCCGGGCCGCGGGGGCGATGTCCTGCCCGGCGTGCAGGCCGGGGGCCCAGATGGCCATCACAGCCTTTTCGCCCCGCCGCTCGGGCCAGACCAGCGCCCCTTCCAGCGCCGGGGCCTGCGGGTCGGCGGGCTGGCCCGCCCAGAACACCCAGCGCTCGGCCAGCGTTTCGGGGGCCTTCTCCTGCCAGTAGAGAATCTGAATCAGCCGGGTGGGCATGCACTCGGCCCACACCGCAAGGCGCAGGCGGCCGTCCGCTGCGGTATCCAGCGAGAACTCCGCCCCGCCGAACACCCCGGCCAGCAGCTCCGCGTGCAGATGGCGGGCCTGCCGGGTTTCGCCCGCACGGCTCAGCGCCAGCAGCTCCTGTTCCCGGGCGGCAAAATCGGCCCAGTAGTCCCGCACGCGCTCGGTGAAGGGCTGCTTTTGCACCGGCAGGGCAATGGCGCTGCGGCACCAGTCCAGATACCGCTCGGTCTCCTCGTCGCCGGGGGCCAGCTCATCCGCCCGGTCAAAAGCTTCCAGCGCCTTTTCCTCCCGGCCCAGATGATACCAGGCATACCCGGCCCGGAAATGCCACAGCGGGTCCGCCGCGCTCTGTTCTTTGCACAGATCCAGCACCTGCAGTGCTTCCTCAAAGCGGCCCAGATTGTTCAGCGCCCGGGCCTGCTGGCCCAGCAGCTTCGGGCCTCGCTGTTCGGGCGGCACCGCTTCGATGGCTTTTAAAATCCGCTCATACTGCCGGTCGGCGTTCCAGGCTTCGATCTGCGCCAGCAGCGCCTCATCCTCCGGTGCGCCGCCCTGTGCCGGGCAGGCATTGGGCCGGGCCGGGCTGCTCAGGGGGGCCCGGGGCTCCAGCTCCTTTTCGTCGAACAGGCGCAGAAGGCCCTCGGCCTCCTGCTCCAGCTTGTAGGCCATCTCTTCGTTGTAGAGGGGCGCGGCCTGATACAGGTTCACCTCGCCCCCGCCGGGCAGCGGGCAGACCGCCGCCGCATCCGGCACGCCGCCGGGGATGAGCAGAATCACCCCGGTGAAGCCGCAGCCGGGGGCAAAGGGTCGCCCGTTGGGAATGGTGTGGCCCCAGCCCAGCCAGGTGCCCTGCTCCCGGGGCATGGCGGCCAGCAGCCGCAGCCAGCCCACCGGCCATGCGTTTTGCGGGTCGGCGGAGCGGGAATCCCAATGGGGCGGCAGATACATCATGATCTCGGCCCGCTCGGCCCCGAAGCCCGCCAGCTCCGGCGGCACGTTCATGGGCGCGGCGCCCATGCCGCAGGTGACGAGCACCGTCCAGTGCCGGTGGCGGTGGGGCCGCAGCACCAGCAGCTCCACTCCGCCGCTCTCGGCCGGGGGAATCACCTCGCTCACCGGCCCCAGCCAGCGGTGCAGATGCTCGATCAGCCGGGCCTTCTGCTCTTCGGTATAGGCAGCGGGCGGGGCCGAGGGCTCCGCCGCCTGCTCCTCCGCGGGCAGGGGAGGTTCATCCGCTGAATAATCCTCGTATTCCGGCTCGCCCCAGCGTTCAAAGTTGGCGTCGAACCGCTGGTAGGCGAACAGCCGTTCCTCCCGGCTGCGGCCCACCTGATATCCCAGCCGGAAGGCCCCGCTGCGCTCGATGAGCAGATGGGCCAGCTCCAGTCGGCGGCCCGCTTCCTTTTTCCGGATGGCCGCCCTGGCCAGCCGATCCAGCTCCTCCAGCCGGGCGGCGAGGGCCGCGGCCCAAGCTTCGCTCACCTTGCCCGCGCCCCGCTGGTTCATATCCAGACGCAGGTTCACAAAATTCCCCTGAAATTTCAGGTCCGCAAAGCAGTAGATGCCCTCGAAGAGGGGATTCTCCGCCCCGAAGGCCGCGGCGGCCCGGGCAAGGCCCTCGTCGTCGCCCAGCATGCAGAGCAGCGCTTCTTCGGCGGGGTTGCGCAGGCCCCGGCCTGCCCGCTCCTCGCTCTGGGCCGGGCAGACGCCCTCCGCCTCCAGCCGGGCGGCCTCGATCTGCTCCAGCCCCTGCCCGGCACGCAGGCCCTTCAGCGCCCGTTCCAGCCGGGTCTGGCCGGGGCAGGCGGCAAGGCCCTCCTCCAGCAGCTGTTCGGCGGCGGCTTCGTCGCCAAAATGGGCGGTGAGCACCGCCGCCAGATACCGGCAGATTTCGTCCTGCCCGTCCAGCGAAAGGCCCATGCGGGCAAGGCGCAGGCTTTCCTCCGGCGCGCCGGTGTACAGCCGGGCCAGCGCCAGACTGCGGCACCATTCCAGATTGCCCGCGCCCTGCTCCTCCAGCCGGGCCAGCCACTGGACGGCCTGCTGCCAGGCCTCGTATTCCGCCGCGCCCAGATCCAGCCGGGCCACCAGCAGCGCCAGCTCCAGATCGGCGCGCATCTGCTCCCGGCTGACAAGGCCCAGATCAATGGCGCCCTCCACCTGATCCTGCACCAGATCCAGCGCGTCGTACCAGCGGCCCCGGACCGCCAGCTCCTCCACTCTGGCCCGGGTCTTTTCGTCCAACAGCCGTGTCATCCCCTGTTTCGTTCTCCTTCCCCTGTTTGTTTAAAAGCCCAGCTTCAGGCTCTCGCCTTCCACGGCCACGCCGGCGCTGCGGCTCACCGGAATCGGCGTGCCGTCCCCCATGGCCAGCACCTGGCCCTCGGCCAGCTCCACTTCGCCCTCCAGCAGATCCATCACCAGATTCGCCAGCAGATCCCGCAGCTCCACCGGGCGGCGGGCGCTGTGCAGAATTTCCAGCTCGGGCAGCTCAAAGTCCTGCAAGCCGTAGGTGTAGGCGCACACCCCCTGCTCGCTCTGCCACAGGCCGAAATACACCCAGTTCAGAATGGGCAAAACATCCTCGCGCATGGTGTCGGCCACGGCCCGGTAAAAATCCGGGGCCAGCAGGGTGCCCGCCGCCATCACGCCCAGCGCGCCGGGCTGGCCGCAGGCCGCCGCACTCACCTTGGTGAGCAGCTTTGCCGCTTCCACCGGGCCCGCCTGCCCCTGGGGCAGCACCGTGATCAGCAGATGGGCCCTGTGGGCCGCCGCGGCCTGCACCGCTTCCTCCCACCAGTAGTTGGTCTTTGCCTGCTGCTCCGCCTCGCCCTCCGGCACCGGCGCGTCGATCAGGGCCACCGCCGCGATCATACCGTCGGCGTCGAACACCACGTTGCCGGTGGCGGGGGCCTCCTTCTCGCCGTTTACCGGCAGGCCCCATTCGCTTTGCAGATCCCGGATCAGCTGCTCCCGGTCAAAGGCGGGCTGCTCCAGCAGCACAAAATTCACCAGCGTACCGCCGGCAGCGCCGGCAACGGTCTTTTTCTCTTCCATGGTGGTTCCTCCCTTTTGCGGCCCGCCGGGCGGGCCTGTGCATTACGGCCGCTGACCGGCCGGTTTCTCGTGTTCTGTGTCCGGGCACCGCCTGCCCGCCTGCACCGCCAGCAGCACCACAGCGGCCAGCGCCGCCAGCGCCACCGCCACCGGCCAGGCCATCCACACACCGGTGAGCCCCAGAACAAGCGGCAGGGTGAGCAGCGCCAGCGGCTGGGTGCCCAGCGGCTCGCCGTAGGCCAGAATGCCGCTGAACACCGGCTCGCCCACCGCGCAGAAGTAGCTGCTGCAAAAGCGCACCACCGCCATGAAGGGGTAGCCGATGCACAGCGTCCAGATGGCCGACGCGCCCTCGGCGGTGGCTTCGGGGCTGGCCCCGAACACCAGCGGCAGCTGGTAGCGGCCGATCCAGGTGAGGGCGCTGCAGGCGAATGCCACCCCCACCGCAAGGCAGAGGCCCCACCGGCGCAGCTGAGCCAGATGCTCCCACTCCCCCGCGCCGCGGGCATGGCTGAGCAGCGGCTGCACGCCGTCACCCACGCCGCTCACCAGCGGGATCACCGCACCCAGCACATAGCTGAGCACCGCATACACCGCCACGCCCCGGGTGCCGCCCCAGTGCAGCGCCTGCAGATTGGTGATCAGCAGAATCACGCTGGTGGAGATGGAAAGCCCGAAGGGCGAAACGCCGTATTGCACAATGCGCCGCAGCATGCCCCAACGGGGAACAAAATCCGCCCGGCGCAGGGGCAACTCCCTGCTCGCCAGCAGGCAGGGCAAAGCCAGCACCGCACAGAGAATCTGGGCCGAGCCGGTGGCCACCGCAGCGCCCGCCAGCCCCCACTGGAAGGCCTGAATGAACAGCCAGTCCATCAGAATATTCCCCAGCAGCCCCACAATGGTGAAGCTCATGGCCTGTATGGTCTTGTGGCTGCCCCGCAACAGGGGCAGCACGCCGGTGTTGATGGTCTGGCCCAGCGCCAGCGCACAGATCATCCGGCTGTATTCCAGCGCCGGGGCGTACAGCTCGCCCTTCGCGCCGATCAAAGGCAGAATCACCGGGCAGGCCAGCCAGAGCCCCACGCTCATGGCAACGCCCGCCGCTGCCAGCGCGGTGAGGGTGTTGCCCCTCGCCAGCGCCGCCTCTTCCTTATCGCCCCGGCCCAGCGCGGTGGAAAGGCGCACCGCGCCCCCCAGCCCGAGCCCCAGGCTCACCGCCTGAATGAAGGCGGTGACGGGCCAGGCCACATTGATGGCCGCAAGGCCGATATCTCCCAGATTCCGGCCGATGAAAAAGCCGTCCACAATGATAAAGCAGCTGTTCAGCAGCTGGCTCAGCATGCTGGGCAGCGCATAGCGAAAAAACTGCCGTTTCAACGGGGTCAAGCCACCCGCTCCTTTCCGTTTGCCAGGGGGCCTGGCCCCGCTTTTTCTTTTGTTCTGGCGCCTTATACCAGGTTGCGCTTTTTGCCCTGCAAAAAGGCTTCCAGATTGGCGCACACCTCGGCGCTCAGCCGGGCCAGTGCCTCTTCGGTGGCCCAGGCCACATGGGGGGTGATCAGCACGTTCGGGCAGTGGAGCAGCCCGTCCTTCGGGCGCACCGGCTCATGGGCCGCCACGTCCGAGGCGTAGTAGCCCAAATGCCCGCTTTTCAGCGCGGCGCACACCGCCGCCTCGTCCACCAGCGCACCCCGGGCGGTGTTCAGCAGAATCGCCCCCGGCTTCATGGCCGCCAGCGCCGCCTCATCGATCATGCCACGGGTCTCGGCGGTAGCGGGGCAGTGCAGGCTTACCACGTCGCTGTCCTCCAGCAATTGCTCAAAGGGCACGAACTCCACCCCGTCGGCGGCGTATTCCGGCTTCACATGGCGGGTATAAACCAGCACCCGCATGCCAAAGCCCCGGGCAATGCGCGCCACCGCCCGGCCGATGGCCCCGTAGCCCACCACGCCGAAGGTGCGGCCCGCCAGCTCAAAATGGGGGCGGATGCCGTAGTGCTGCTCCGGCACATCCACCTGCCAGTAGCCGTCCCGCACGCTGGCATCCCGGCCGGCGATGCTGTTGGCCAGCTCCAGCAGCAATGCAAAGGTGTGCTGGGCCACGCTTTCGGTGGAGTAGCCCGGCACGTTGGCCACCGCCACCCCATGGGCGTGGCAGGCGTCCAGATCCAGCTTGTCGATGCCGGTGGACATCAGCCCCACCCAGCGCAGCTTCGGGCAGGCCGCCAGCACCGTCTCGTCGATGTAGCATTTGTTGTCCACCGCAAAATCCGCATCCCGCAGCCGCTGGGCCAGCTGCTCGGGAGGGGTGCGGGGGTATTCCTCCACCACATCCGCCAGGTCGTGCAGCCGGCTCCAGTCCAGATCGCCCGGGCGTACACAGTAGCTGTCCAGCACAACAATTTTCATCGATTCTGCCTCCGTATCCGGGGCGCTTTCCGCCCCGTTTTTGTCTCTTTTGTAATTTTACCCGCTTTTGGCAGGCCCTTCAAGCCCCGCCGCTGGATTTTTGCCGCCGGTTCGTATATAATGAAAAGGAAACCATCTGCCGGGCCCGGTTGTCCGGTGTGGATAAGGGAGGCTTTTGCCATGTATACGCCAAAGCTTGTGATCCGCAAGCTGCTGCTGGGCGCGGTGCTCATGACCGTGGCCATCATCATCACGGTGCTGATTCGGGAAAATATGGACGTAAAGGACCCGGAGCAGGCCCTGCCCACCATCACCATCACGGTAAACGGGGATGTGAACCTGAACGATAAAATGGTGTTCCGGGCCGGATACGAGTGGAACTTCTTCACCACCGTGGCCAAGGATACCCCCACCTACACCAGCGCCACCCTGCGCGAGCAGCTGTATCCGGTGGATCTTGCCCCCAACAGCGTGCTGGACATCAGCTTCTCACTGCCGCCCAAAACCCTGCGCATCCAGCGTGCGTCGGACGATGCGCTGGAAAACTTTGTGGAGCTGGCGGACGTGAGCGACGGCCAGATCATCAGCCCCAGTGCGCCGGGCCTGTATCTCTATCAGGTGGAAGCGGGCTTCGGCTGGCGCGGCTCGGTGCGCTACTTCTTCATGGTGCGGGTGCAGCAGACCAGCTGAGTCCAGAATCTGAGCAGCAAAAAGGAGCGTTCTTATGCCACACCGGCTGAGAACGCTCCTTTTGTGTTTTGGTATCAGTCTCCGGGCGTTTCGCCGCCCGCCTGAATCATGGCCGCGGTGTGGCGGGCCATCAGCCGCCGCTGGTAGTCGCCCGTGTAGGTGCCGTGCAGCAGCTTTGGCAGGGCTTCCTCCTCCAGCGAGTGCCAGCTCATGGCCTCCTGCTCCGGCAGAATGGGGTAAAACAGCACCCCGTTTTTCTCCGCCGCCGCAAGGCACTGGGGTCCGAAGCCCACCACCAGAACCTTCTGGCGGTCGTAGCCGCGGGTCAGCAGCTCGCTCACGCAGTGGGCCAGCTCCCGCCGCTTGATGCACATCGCCGTGCAGGGGGGCAGGCCATGGAAATTCCATTCGCTGTATGCCGAGCGCACGTTCAGATTGGTGAGCAGCACAATGTCCGCCACAATGCGCATCCGCTCCAGGCAGGCCTTCACCCCGTCGAACACCTGGCCGCGGGCAGCATTCAGCGCATATTCCGCGCCCAGAAGGCAGACCATGAACGCCCTCGCCTTCGGCGGGATCTTCTGTGTCCGTTCCATAACAACGCCCCCAATTTTTTCTCAGGCAACACCGCACCATTCACGGCGAACGCCTCAGACGCGCTCCGCCGCCTGAAATTCTGCGGGACTGCCTTAACTTATCCGCGCCGGGTAAAATTCTTTATAACTTAACTATACCAGCAGAGCGGGGGCTGTTGCAACTGTTTTTTGTCTGTTTTTAATGATTTTTTCTCTTTTTATTGAATAATTCTATCTCATTCTCCCAAAACCTGACCGATGGGCTGCTGGATGCACAGGGTGGCCATCCTGTCTGCCGGGGTGGGGGTCATGTTGATGACCACCAGTTCCCTTCCGCCGTAATAGCGCAAAAGGCCCGCCGCCGGATACACCGCAAGGCTGGTGCCGCCCACGATCAGAAGATCCGCCGCCTCCAGCGCATGCACTGCCCGGGTGAGCACCTTCTGGTCCAGCGATTCCTCATACAGCACCACGTCCGGCTTCACGATGCCGCCGCATTCACACCGGGGCACGCCCTCGCTTTCGGCAATGAACTCCACCGGGTAGAATTTGCCGCACCGGGTGCAGTAGTTGCGCAGGGTGCTGCCGTGCAGCTCCAGCACGTTTTTGCTGCCCGCCGCCTGATGCAGCCCGTCGATGTTCTGGGTGATCACCGCCTTCAGCCTGCCCTGAGCCTCAAGTCTGGCCAGCCGCAGATGGGCGGCGTTGGGCCGGGCGTCCTTCACGATCAGCTTGACCCGGTAAAACCGGTAGAATTCCTCCGGATTCGCTTCAAAAAAGCTGCGGCTGATGATCTGTTCCGGCGGGTACTTCCACTGCTGGTTGTACAAACCGTCCACGCTGCGGAAGTCCGGGATGCCGCTCTCGGTGCTCACCCCCGCGCCCCCGAAAAACACAATATTGTTGCTCTTTGCGATCAAATCCTCCAGCTGCCGGTTCATGGGCCCACACTCCTTTGCCTTGTCTCTCTTTGCCGCCCGGCGGGCGGTGTAGTATAATAACCTTATAGAAATGATACCACAAATCCATCCGCCCGGCCATGCCGCCGGGCAAAAAGGGAGGAAACCCGTATGGCAAAGGAAATCACGGCCAGTCTGGTGTTTGAGCATCTGCCCGCCCGCAAGCCGGACAGCCACAAGGGCAGCTACGGAAAGCTCTTATGCGTGTGCGGCTGCAACCAGTACCGGGGCGCTGCGGCGCTGGCGGTGGAGGGCGCGCTGCGCGCCGGTACCGGGGTGCTCACGCTGGCATCCATTGAGCCGGTGCTGCAGGGGGTGGGAGCCCGCTGCCCGGAGGCGGTGTTCCTGCCCTGCCGCACCGGCGAGGACGGCGGCATCGACCCGGCCGAGGGCGAGCGCATTCTGCAGGCCGCCCGGGGCTCGGACGCGATGCTCTTCGGCCCGGGCCTTGGCAACACGCCGGGCACCGCCGCCCTGCTGGAGCAGCTGGGCGAAAGCGCGGGCTGCCCGCTGGTGCTGGACGCGGACGGCCTGAACGCCGCCGCGGCCATGGAAAGCCTGCCCCGGCCCGCAAACCTGCCCCTGATCATCACCCCCCACCCCGGCGAGATGGCCCGGCTGTGCGGGGTGACCACCGCCGAGATCAACGCCAGTCGGGAGAGCGTGGCCGCCGGCTATGCCCGGGCCAACCGGTGCGTGGTGGTGCTGAAGGGCCACCGGACCATCGTGGCCGGGCCGCAGGGCGAGGTATTCTGCAACACCACCGGCAACCCGGGGCTTTCCCGGGGCGGCAGCGGCGATATTCTGGCCGGCATGACCGCGGCCTTTCTGGGTCAGGGGCTGGATCCGCTGTATGCAGCGGTGTGCGCGGTGTGGCTGCACGGGGCCGCCGCCGACCGGTGCGCCGCCCGGCTGGGCCAGTACGGCATGCTGCCCCACGACATTTTATACGATCTGGGTACCATTTTTGCAGACAGCGGCCGCTGATGCCGCGCCCACTGTTCCGCATTGATTCGTAATAAAAAAAGGGGGGGACCGCCATGCAGAACATGAACACCTATTACGATTTTTCCGGCCAGAAGTTCGGCCACCCTCTGAGCCTGAGCATCAACGGCTTTGACCGGCAGGTGTTCAGCCAGCAGACCAGTCTGGAGCTTTCCTATGTGCTGGAAGGGCGGTATGAGGTGATCACCGAGGGCTTTTCCCACCTGCTGAACCGCCATGAACTGGCCCTCATCGCCCCCGGGGAGATCCACATGATCCGCAAAGCCCCCGGCGCGGAAAACAGCGCGACCAGCGTGATTCTCACGGTGCACATCGATTTCGAGCGGATGCCCGAGGCGCTGGTGGGCCAGGTGGACGGCCTGTTCTCCACCATGGTGTGCACCGAAGCGGAAAACGCCCCCCTGCTGGGCCGGCTGCGCCAGACGCTGGGCCGGCTGCTGCGGCTGCTCACCCAGCCGGAGCACAGCCTGTTTCAGCTGAACGCCCGGATGATGGAGCTGGCGGACCTGTGCGCCAGCGGGGCCAGACGGCCCATGGAGTCCATCCCGCTGCAATCGCCATTGCACGAAAGCTCCCGCCGGGCCATCCGGTTCATCAACCGGAACTTCCGGCAGGACATCCATCTGGAGGACGTGGCCAAAGAGCTGGCCTTCAGCGTGTCCTATACCTCCAAGCTGTTTACAAAACACATCGGCCTGCCCTTTGTGAAATACCTTTCCTATGTGCGGGTGCGGGCCTCGCTGGAGGCCCTTTTAGAGGGCAAAGAGAGCATCGAGGCCATCGCGCTGGACTGCGGCATGCCCAGCGCCAAGGCCTACGCCGCCGCCTTTAAGGAGATGTACGGCATTCTGCCCAGCGTCTACCGCAAGCGGTTTTTGCAGAACCTGCGGTACAGCGAGACCGGCGCGGACCAGAAAATGCGGCTGGACGCGGCCCATCTGGCCCTGCTGGATCACCTGCTGCGCCTGCCGGACCAGACCATCCATCAGGCGCCGGGCCTTACCATCCTGCGCCGGGGCGAAGCGGTGGTGTGCGAGAGCGACGGCCCCGCCGCCCTCACCCAGCAGGCGGGCAAACTGGTGGTGGAGTTTACCCCCACGAAGAATTGAAAGCCGGTTTTCCCCGCCGCTCCATTTTCAGAACAAAAAACGCCTGTTTTAACGTTTAACCACGTCAAAACAGGCATTTTTTGTCTTTTGTCGGCAGTTTTATGGCTCCGGCTGACAAACTTCTAACAAAATCCCGCCGTTGATGGCAACCAGCGCACGGGCTTTTGCCCGCCCCACCGTGCTATAATGTGGCCATTGAAACAAGGAACCGGCACGGCGGGCCAGCGGCCCCGCCCGATGCCCCATGAGAAGGAGTTTGGCCATGAGCAAATACGAGCATCTGCTCTCGCCCATCAAGATCGGCGAGACCACCGTGAAAAACCGCATCTTCATGCCGCCTCTGTCCACCAATCTGGCGGATAAGGGCTATGTGACCGACGAGCTGGTGGAGCACTACAAGGCCCGTGCAAAGGGCGGCGTAGGTCTGTTCGTCACCGAGGTGGTGACCGTGGAGCCCACCTACTGCTACCTGCCCGGCGACATGTGCATCTACGACGATTCCTTCATCCCCGGCTGGAAGAAGCTGGCGGACGGCGTGCACGAGTACGGCGCGAAGATTCTGCCCCAGCTGTTCCATCCGGCCCACATGGCCTTCCCCCTGCCCGGCACTCCCCGGCTGATCGCCCCCTCCAACGTGGGCCCCTACTACGCCAAAGAGGCTCCCCGCGCCGTGACCAAAGAGGAGCTGAAGGTGATCATCCGCCAGTTCGGCGAGGCCGCAAAGCGCGCCCAGATCGCCGGCGCCGACGGTGTAGAGATTCACGCGGCCCACGCCCACGGCCTGCTGGGCGGCTTCCTGTCTCCCCTGTACAACAAGCGCACCGATGAATACGGCGGCGACATCGACCACCGCCTGCGCCTGACGCTGGAGGTGATCGAGGAGGTTCGCCGGGTCTGCGGCAAAAACTTCATCATCGATGTGCGCATCTCCGGCAGCGAGTACACCGATGGCGGCCTGAACCTGAACGACATGATCTATGTGGCCAAGCAGCTGGAAAAGGCCGGTGTGGACTTCCTGCACGTTTCCGGCGGCACCACCATCGCCCGCGGCAGCTCCATCCCCGCCCCCGGCACCCCCATGGGCTCCCACGCCGCCACCGCCGCCGAGATCAAGAAGTATGTGTCCATCCCGGTGGCCACTGTGGGCCGCATCACCGAGCCCTGGATTGCCGAGGAGCTGATTGCCAACGGCAAGGCGGACATCTGCATGATCGGCCGCGCCAACCTGTGCGACCCCGAGTTTGCCAACAAGGTGGCCGCCGAAAAGGCCGACGACATCCGCCCCTGCATCGGCTGCCTGCGCTGCCTGAACGGCATCATGTTCGGCAAGCGGGTCGCCTGCACCGTGAATCCCTCCTTCGAGCTGGAGAATGAGGACACTCTCGCCCCCGCCGCCGAGAAGAAAAACGTGCTGGTGATCGGCAGCGGCCCCGCCGGCATGGAAGCCGCCTTTGTGGCCGCAAAGCGTGGCCACCATGTGGTGCTGTGCGAGAAAGACGCCGAGCTGGGAGGCCTGATGCGCATTGCCGCGGTGCCCATCGCCAAGCAGGATCTGACCCGCCTGATTCAGTACATGGCCCGCCGTCTGGAGGGTGCAGGCGTGGAGGTACGCCTGAACTGCACCGTGGACAAAGCCATGCTGGAGGGCGAGTTCAAGGGCTACGAGGTGATCGCCGGCGCGGGTGCACAGCCCATTGTGGTGCCTGCCTTCACCGGCTTCAAGCAGTGGATGACCGCCGACGACGTGCTGGCGGGCCGCGCCTTCCCCGGCCGCAGGATCGTTGTGATCGGCGGCGGCTCGGTGGGCTGCGAGACCGCCGACTACCTGGCCCCGCTGGTGAACGATCTGTATCCCCGCAACCGGGAAATCACTCTGCTGGAAATGGCTCCCGGCGTGATGGCCAGCGAGTCCGGCCCGGGCCGCAGCCTGCTGGTGCAGCGCATGATGGCCAAGGGCGTGCAGATGATCTGCGGCGCCAAGGTGGAGAAGGTGGACGAATCGAGCATCTGGTACACCAAAGACGGCCAGCAGCACTGCATTGCCGACGCGGACACGCTGGTTCTGGCCATGGGCTACAAGGCCGACCCGGCGCTGGAGGAGATGCTGAAGGCCGCCGGCGCCAGCTACCACCTGATCGGTGACGCCAACAAGGTTGGCACCATCAAGGACGCCATCGGCGCCGGCTACGAGACCGCCAAGGCTCTGTAATGTCCTGACGCGGCGTTTCCCTTGTCCGCGTTTTCCCGCAACACCCAAACACCCAAAACAGACCCCCGCACCGCTCCATTCTTTCCCCTGGAGCGGCGCGGCGGTTCTGTTTTTATGCACTGGCATTCAGCATTTCTTCGTTTGTTTCCCGGTAAACCGTCCACCCCAAAAGCTTGACCTCAAATCCGTCAATATAGGGTTTGACTCCTTTCACCTCCGGTGCCAGCTGATGGATTTTGGTGACCTCATAAAGCAGCGCCTGATACCGAACGCTACCCCCGTCCTTCAAATTCACCCGAACCGGCACCAGCAGCACTGCCGTCAACCCCGCAGCTGCCGCAAAAAGCCACCATTTTCCTTTTTTCATTCCGTACCGCCTCCTTTTTCAATATCTTTTTATCCCTTCAGACCTTGTGCCTGCGCATGCTCAGCGCAGCGCCCGCCTGACCACCAGTGCCAGACCGATGCACACTGCCGTGACCAGGGCGTGCAGCAGGATGGAGGTGTACCAGGGCGCGCTCATCATGGCGTAAAGCCCGGGCCGCGCCACCCGCTCCCAACAGGTGTACAGGCTGCTGCCCAGAAATACCCCGGCCATGGTTCCCATAAACAGATTCAGCCCGGTGCGGACGTGTTTTTTCCAGTTCATTCCCGTTTCCTCCCTTTTCTGCAACGATGTGCGGCCATGCCCGCCGCCACCAGCGAAAGCAATCCAAGGCCCAGCGCCGCCATGCCGCCGGAATAGCCCAGCCTGTCACACAGTGCGCCCGCCAGCGGGCTCACCGGCAGCATGGCCAGACTGTACGCCATGCTCTGCACGCTCACCAGCGTGGCCCGCCGGTCGCTGGGGAAATCCCGGTTCAGGCGGGCGGTCATCTTCACCTCCAGCACGCCGTCCCAAAAGATGGCGGCGGCTCCGGCGGCCAGTGCCAGACTGAGCACCGGCGCACCCGCCAGCGCAAGGCTGCCCCCGATGCCCGCCGCGCACAGCAGCGCCACACTGCGAAACCGAAAGCGCCCGCCCATCCGGCCGGCCAGCGCGGAACCCGCCGCGCCCGCCAGCGGCAGCAGGGCCAGCACCGGCCCAAGCAGCCCGGCGGGAAGGCCCAGTTCCATCAGGCGGGGCTGCAACAGCTGGCCCCCGAAATAGGCGCAGCAGCCGCAGGCGCCGTCCAGCAGCATTTTTTCCGCCGCCGGGTTCTGGCGCAAAAACACGCCGGTCTCGGCCACATGCTGCCGCAGCCGGGGCCAAAACTCCCGAATCGTGCCCTGCGCAGCCTGCCCGTGGGGCGGCTCCGCCAGCCCCAGCGCCAACACAAACCCCGCCAGAGCGGCGGCAAAATCCGTCAGGTAGGCCAGCCGCCAGCCCAGAGCCAGCGCCGCCCCGGCGCAGAGGGCACAGCCCACGGCGGACGCCCGGTAAAGAACGCCCATTCGCCCGGCCACCCGTTCATAGTCCCCGGCCCGGCCCGCCTGCAGCAGGCTGTCGTAGGTGATGGCCTCCCGTGTGCCGCTGATCAGATTGTAGGAAAGGGCCGAAAGCCCCATGGCAAGGCAGACGCCCCCGATGCCCCAGCTGGCGATCATGGCAAGGCAGGCCAGCGCCCGCACGGCCATGCTGGCGGCCAGCGTGCGCCTGCGGCCCAAAAGATCCGCCGCCATGCCGCTGGGCACCTCACACAAAAGGCTCACCAGATGGAAAAACCCCTCGGCCAGACCGATCTGGGCCAGCGAAAAGCCCCGCCCGGCCAGCAGCACCACCCAGATCACCTGGGCAAACCCGAATCCGCTCACCGCTTCCAGAAAATACAGCGCGCGGAGCTGATGATTGATCTTCATAACAAAAAATCCTTTCCGAATCAAGATGCGTGTTCACGCCCTGTTTCGGAAAGGATCCATTGCACAAAAAGCTTCCCGGGAAATGCCCGGAAACCTGGCCTGTTCAGGCACGGCGGCAGCGTTCTGACCGAAAAAAGGGCGCACTTCGAGCCGGAACCGCCATTTCGTTGCCTTTTTGTACACGAACCGTGCGCATTTTCCATCCCATGGCCGCGCCCTCCTTTCCGTTATTTCTGCCCTCATCATACCATGGCGGCCCGCGTCACGCAAGCCGTTTCAGCTTTTGAAGTGGCGGAACACCCAGTACATGGCCGTGATGGTCACCATCAGCGTCGCGCCCGCCAGTGCCACCTCCGGCCGGTTGGCCGGGTCGGCGTCGATCACCCGCGGCGCCCACAGCAGCACGAACAGCGCCACCGGCCAGCCGTAGTGCACCAGCTTCATCCAGCGGCTGCGGGCCTTTGGCACATCGCTTTCCAGCTGCTCCGGGTGCAGGGCGGTGCAGCGCACAATCAGCAGAATCCCCGGCCCCATCCGCCACCAGACCAGCTGGGCGGTATAGGGAATGCCGTCGATCTCAAATTCCGGGGCCATGCTCTCCTTGGTCACCACCAGATTCACCCCCTGCTGCTCACCGTAGCGGCAGAGGGCCATGGTCAGCTCCGCCGGGTTTGTCACCGGGTCGTCCGGCGTGAAGGTGAACACCTTTTTCCCCTCGGCCTTCGCCACCTTTTTGTAGTCCCGGGTCCATTCTGCAAACAGGCCCGCCCGGTTTTCCGGCGCGTCCATCCGGTCCAGCAGTCCATCCAGAAATTCCTCGTCCGGCTGCGGGGCGCTTTGCAGCTCCCGGCAAAAGCGGATGGCCGCCTCCAGCTCCTTCTGCCGCTGCTCCAGCCGGAACCGCTGGGCCGTGGAGACCTGGGCCAGCGTGGTTTTGCCTGTCAGGCAGGCCCCGATCTCCTCCAGCGGCACATCCAGCATGCGCAGCGCCCGGATCAGCTTTAAGTCCCGGATGTCCTGTTCCGTGTAGTCCCGATAATCGTTGCCCAGGTTGCGGTGGGGGTGGATGAGGCCCTGGTCCTCGTAAAAGCGCAGGTTCCGCCGGGAGATGCCGGTGGCCGCTTCGGTCTGCTTTGCGTTCATGAAATTCGCCTCCTGCTCTGTGTTTTGCACCCTCAGCATAAGGGATGCACCAGATGCCAGGTCAATGGTTTTTTGAAAATTTGCGCCGGAAAAATTTCAGCGGCCCTGTTTCCAGATGTGGATGCCCCACAGCACAGCGTTTTCCACAAACACCGCAAACGAGATCCACAGCCAGCGGCGGAACACAAAGAAGAAATCCGGCCGGGTGCGTATCTCGCCCTCCCACACGCCGAACCACCGCTGCAGCAGGCTGTAATAGGGGATGCCGTCCTGCAATTCCGGCACCAGCGCCCCCAGACAGTTGATGCCCAGATCCACCGTGACGAACAGCACCGCCACCAGTACCGCCAGCGAAAGGATTCGTGCCAGCTTCATGTTTCCTTCCTCCTTTGGAGTCTTTTTCCCATTGTAGCATGGCATCCGGCGCGGCGGCAATCCGGGCATAAAAAAGCAGTGAGGCCTTACGCCTCACTGCTTTGCTTATTTTCCCGCAGCGTCAGGCCCGCCGCCAGCAGATAGATTGCCGCCAGCGCCGCCAGCACCGCGAAGAGGGCGGGCAGCGGCTGGATCAGCGGCAGATACTTCTCCATGTTCAGCCCGGAGTTCCACTCGAACAGCTTGCCGGAGGAAAGGCTCTGCACCCAGGCCACATGATCCAGCTGGCGCAGCCACCAGACCCCGCCGCTCATGGTCAGGGTGAGCCAGGCCAGCAGCAGCTCCAGCGGCTTCCGTTTCAGCGCCAGCCCGTAGCCCAGCGCCAGCGCCGCCAACAGCCCGGCAAACAGCCAGCCCTGCCGCTGCCAGAGCACCAGCGGCAGCTTCGGCCACAGATACATGGCCCAGAACCCGGCCAGCAGCGCAAAGCCGAACAGCGGCAGCAGCGCCCGGCCCCGGGGCATGTGCCAGCCCAGCACGGCCCCCTCCGGCGCGCCGGTGGCAAACCGGCGGTGCAGCAGGGTCACAGTGAGGGCGGTGACGCCCACCGCCAGCGCTCCGGAAAGCAGCAGCGTCATCCAGAGATTCCCGGCGCCCAGGTCCATCTCAATCTGTGCCAGCAGCGCCGCCGGGCCCATCTGCACCAGAACCTGCGCCAGCGCCACAAAGCCCAGCGCGGCGGAAAAATTCACCGCAACATTCATGCCCGCGGCCCCCAGCCAGAACCACCGGCTGTGGCGGGCGTGGTACCGCTGCAGATAGGCCCCGTAGCAAAGGCAGACCAGATACACCGCATAGCACACCAGCAGCGGCGCAAAGGTGGCCAGCAGATAAAACAGCAGCCCGCCGCCCAGCGCAAAGGCGAAGGAGAGCAGCCCCTGCCAGTCCGCCCGGGTCAGCGCCCGCACCGGCTTTTCCGCATCCAGCAGGTCATCCGCCGTAACCCCCAGCGCCCTTGCCAGCGGCACCAGCAGCGGCACGTCCGGGTAGCCCCCGCCCGACTCCCAACGGGAGACGCTTTTGTTGCTCACGCCCAGCGCGTCCGCCAGCTGCTGCTGGGTCAGATTCCTTTCCTTGCGGTAGCGTTTGAGCCGCTCGCTGAAGCTTTGCTCCATTCTGAATTCCGTTCCGGGTTCCATCCTCGGCCCCTCCTTTCGTTCCGGCTTCATTGTAGCAGGAATCCCCTCCCACCGCCACCCCGCCGGGCGGGAATTTGCTCCCGGAAGGCGGGAATCGCCGGTTTTGCCGCAAAAAAGAGCGCAAAAAAGCGCGTCCCGCTTGGGACGCGCTTTCGCTCTATATTTCGATCACCGCAGCTTCTGGTAGGCCAGCCGCTCGCCGCCGTGGCGGCAGCTCACCACGCCCCGCAGCCCGAAGCCGCATTTTTCCAGCAGCCGCTGCATGGGAAGGTTGTCCCGGTGGGTGTCGATGCGCAGGTTGTCGCACCGCTGCCAGCACCAGTCAAGGCACCAGGCCGCCGCGCCCCTGCCGCCGTAGGAGGCCACCCGGTGCACGACCCAGTAGGGCCGCTCTTCTTCCAGCCAGCTGCCGTCCCGGATCACGGCATAGTCCTCGTCCGGGCCGGGGGCCAGATAGAAGGCGGCCAGCAATTCGCCGTTTTCCCGGCACAGCCAGGCGCAGCCGGAGTCGATGTCCTCCGTCAGCTGGGCTTCATCCGGGTAGGAGTCGCCCCACTGGCCCGGGTTGCCCTGCTCGGCCATAAATTTTCTGGCATGGGCATACAGGGCCTTCATGGCGGGCAGATCCGCCCGCGTGGCCCGCTGCATTACAAATTCACTCACAGGCTCCTCCTTTGCTTTGCGGCAAAGCCCAGCAGGTAGGCCGCGCTGGTGAGGGCCAGCGTGAGGAATGCCTGCAGGGGCAGATACGCCCCGCCCAGCAGATCGGCCGTCGGGGTCAGCAGCAGGCTCATACAGGCGCCGTACATCTGACTCAGGGAGCCCAGCACCGCCACCGAGGGCACAAAGCCGAACACCACGCTCACCGCGCCCCACCATTGCAGCAGGGCGAAACCCGGCCAGGGGCGCTTGTCCTGCCCGGCGGCCCAGCGGCCCACGCCGTACCAGCCGGCCAGCAGCGCCACCGACAGCACGGTCTGCAGCCCGTACAAAGCCGCTTCGCTGCCGCCAAGCAGCACCACCAGATTGAACAGCACGATGCCCGCCACGGTGGGCAGGAAGGCCAGAATCAACAGATCCCGTTTTTTCATGGGCGTATTCCTCCTTGATACCACAGCGGGCCCTTCGTGCTGCCGAAGGGCCCGTTTTGTTGCGGTTTACTTGTTCTTGTACATCTCTTCGTAGTACTTCTGGTAGTTGCCGCTGGTCACGTTGTTCATCCACTCTTCGTTGGCCAGATACCAGTCGATGGTCTTTACGATGCCAACCTCAAAGGTGGTCTCCGGGTACCAGCCCAGTTCTTCCTTGATCTTGGTGGGGTCGATGCCGTAGCGGCGGTCGTGGCCCAGACGGTCGGCCACATACTTGATCAGGCCCTCGTTGATGCCCTCGTCCTTCAGGCGATCGTGCAGCTGGTTGATGATGGTCTTGACGATGAAGATGTTGGGACGCTCGTTGTGGCCGCCCACGTTGTAAACCTCGCCGTCACGACCGCCCTCGGCCACCATGTCGATGGCCTTACAGTGATCCTCCACATACAGCCAGTCGCGCACGTTCATGCCGTCGCCGTACACGGGCAGCTGCTTGTGATGCTTCACGTTGTTGATCATCAGGGGGATCAGCTTCTCGGGGAACTGGTAGGGGCCGTAGTTATTGGAGCAGCGGGTGATGTTCACCGGCATGCCGTAGGTGTCGTGGAAGGCCATCACGAACATGTCGGCGCTGGCCTTGGAGGAGGAGTAGGGGCTGTGGGGGCACAGCGGGGTGGTCTCCATGAAGTAGCCGTCCTCGCCCAGGGAGCCGTACACCTCGTCGGTGGAAACCTGAATGTACTTCTTGCCCTCGGCCCACTTGCCGTCCTTGAACCAGGCGTTCTTGGCGCACTGCAGCAGGTTCACGGTGCCCAGCACGTTGGTCTCCACGAAGATTTCAGGGTTGGTGATGGAGCGGTCCACATGGCTCTCGGCGGCGAAGTTGATCACATAATCAAAATCGTATTTCTCGAACAGGCCGCTTACCAGCTCCCGGTCGCAGATATCGCCCTGCACGAAGATGTGGCGCTCGTCGCCTTCCACACCCTTCAGGTTTTCCAGGTTGCCCGCGTAGGTGAGCTTATCCAGGTTTACCAGCTGGATTTCCTTGTATTTGTTCAACATATAGTAAACAAAGTTGGAACCAATAAAGCCGGCGCAGCCGGTGATGAGATAGCGTTTCATCTCTTATATACTCCTTATGTTATCAGTTATTCGCCGTTCCAGTGGGCGAAGAAATCGGCCAGAGCTTCTTTCCAGTCCCGCATGTGGTTGCCCACGGTGCAGGCCAGCATCCGGTTTTCCAGCGCGCTCCATGCGGGGCGGTCGGCAGCGGCGGGGTGCTTGGCGGAATATTCCGCGCTGGTGCAGGGGGCCACGGTGGCATCCACGCCGGAAAGGCGGATGATCTCGCTGGCGAACTCGTACCAGGAGCAGACGCCCTCGCCGGTGCAGTGGTAGACGCCGTAGTCGTGGCTGACGGCCAGCTGCAGAATGTGATGGGCCAGGTCCTCGGCGTTGGTGGGGTTGCCCAGCTGGTCGCTGACTACCTCCAGCCTGCCGAACTTTTTGCCCGCGTTCACGATGGTTTTCACGAAGTTCTTGCCCGCGTAGCCATACAGCCAGGCGGTGCGAACAATGAAGTACCGGTGGCAGAAATTCTTCACATATTCCTCGCCCAGGGCCTTGGTTTTGCCGTAGACGCTCTTGGGGTCCACCCGCTCGCTCTCGTCCAGAGGCTTGTCGCCCTCGCCCCGGAACACATAGTCGGTGGAGACGTGGATCAGCCGGGCGTTGATGCGCTCGGCGGCCTGCGCCAGATTGGAAGCGCCGATGGCGTTCACCTTGAAGGCGGCCTCGGGGTTTGTCTCGCAGCCGTCCACGTTGGTGAAGGCGGCGCAGCTGATGATGGTATCGGGCTGATGGCGGCGCACAAAGGCGATGGTGGCGTCCCGGTCGGTGATGTCCAGCTCGGCCACGTCGGTGGCGATGACGGTGGCGTTTTTCAGCCGCTCAGGCACACAGCCCAGGGCGCTGCCGCCGTTTTTCAGCTGGCGCTGGATCTCGGTGCCCAGCTGGCCGCTGGCGCCGGTGATGAGGATCTTCATGCAAAGGCCTCCCTTAGTATTTGATCTTTGCGTCGGCAACCCGTTTCAGGTGTTCGCCGTAGGGGCTCTTGCCGTAACGCTCGGCGCTTTCCAGCAGCTTTTCCTTGCTGATCCAGCCGTTCTTGTAGGCAATTTCCTCGGGGGCGCTGATCTTGATGCCCTGCCGCTTTTCCACCATGCGCACGAAGTCGGCGGCGTCCACCAGACTGTCCATGGTGCCGGTGTCCAGCCAGGCAAAGCCGCGGCCCAGCAGCTGCACGTCCAGCTTGCCTTCTTCCAGATACATGGCGTTCAGGGTGGTGATTTCCAGCTCGCCGCGGGCGCTGGGCTTCACCTGCTTGGCCTGGGCGCTGACCCGGTTGTCGTAGAAATACAGGCCGGTGATGGCGTAGTTGGATTTGGGTTCCTTCGGCTTTTCCTCCACGCTGATGACCTTGCCGGTCTCGTCGAATTCCACGATGCCGAACCGCTCGGGGTCGTTCACATAGTAGCCGAACACGGTGGCGCGGCCGTTTTCCTCGGCGTTCTTCACGGCATTCTTCAGAATGCGGGAGAAGCCGTTGCCGTAGAAGATGTTATCGCCCAGAATCATGGCGCAGCAGTCGTCGCCGATGAATTCCTCGCCCAGCAAAAAGGCCTGAGCCAGGCCGTCCGGGCTGGGCTGCACCTTATAGGACAGGTGCAGGCCGTACTGGCTGCCGTCGCCCAGCAGATGCTCGAACCGCGGGGTGTCCTCCGGGGTGGAGATGATCAGGATGTCCTGAATGCCGGCAAGCATCAACGTGGACAGGGGGTAGTAGATCATGGGTTTGTCGTACACCGGCAGCAGCTGCTTGCTGGTGACCATGGTGAGCGGATACAGGCGAGTGCCTGCGCCGCCGGCAAGGATGATACCTTTCATAATAGCATTACGCTCCTTTTTCCGCCCGGGTCATGCCCGGGCCATTTTAAAAAATTTGCGCAGCTTAACACAAAGCGGAGCTACAGCCGCTATATACTTTTTTAGCGGACTCGACTTTTTTCCGGACTCGACCGGAAGTTACGTCTGATCCGCAAGCCCACCGCACCGGGCTTTCCTCAGCGATGGCCGCCGACTGCCTTGAACCTGCATCCCGTAAGTTGGGAAAAATCGAAATTTCTTCCCCCGCAAGCATTGCCAGCCGTTTTTTCGGCGTTCGGAACGCTGCGAGAGAGCGGGGGCAGGGCCTGTTTCAGCAGCCCAAACGCCAGCCCCATTTGTTAAAGTAGCGGCCCATGCTTTTGAGCTGCTGCAAAAAGGGCTTCAGGCTCTTGTTCGGAGCCCGGTGCCAGGCGTGATAGGCCGTGAACTGGGGCAGATAATACACAAAGCCCTTCTGCCGGGCCTTCTGGGTGATGTCCGCGTCCTCCACATACATGAAGTAGCCCTCGTCAAACCCGCCGATGGCCTTGTACACGCTGGTGCGCATGCAGAAAAAGCTGCCGGTGCAGAACTCGATGGCCGTGGGCACGCTCAGGTCCTCATCCAGCATGGCGTACCGGTCACCGAATTTTTTAAGGCCCGGTACCCCCTGCCGCGCCGCAAGCCCCAGAATGTTCGGCTTGCGCTTGGGCAGAATCTGCACCCGCCCGTCCGGGAACAGCAGCTTCGGGGTGGCCATCACCACATCCGGGTGACTATCCATCCAGTCACAGATGGCGGGCAGCACGTTGCTATCGATAAAAATATCCGGGTTCAGCACAAAATGATACTCGCTGTCCAGCAGGCCCAGCACCTGATTGTGCCCCTTGCCGAAGCCCAGATTCTCCGGCAGCCGGATGACCTTCACGTTTTCGGGAAAGCCCTGCCGCTCCAGCGTTTCGCCGGCTCCGTCCGGGCTGGCGTTATCCACCAGATAGACCGTGAGCGCGCAGTCCTTCGTGTATTTCAGCAGCGATTCCACCGCCCGGATCACCTCGTCGGCTCCGTTATAGCTCACGATGCAGGCGCTGATCTTCCTCATTCGGGCATCCTCCAAGCGTAATTAGTCTATTTTAGTATAGCATTTTTTGCCCGTATCTACAAGGAAAAACCGCCGCCCGCGCCGTTTTATGCCCTTTTTCACCCCTCCTGTGCCCTTTTTCGGGGCCGCGGCCGCCTTTTTTTTGCCTTTTTGCCCGTTCCCCGTTGACAGAACCGTAAAACTTTACTAGAATAAAGCCAAGGCCGGCAGCGGCCTTTTTCCAGCACCTTGCACTTTACTGCTGCAATTCATTGTGGCGGCAAAGTGAACTTCTTTTTTTCACAGGGAGGAACCACACATGAAACTTCGCAAGACCATGGCAGGCGTTCTGGCCTGCGCCATGCTGGCCACTCTGGCCGGCTGCGGCTCCGGCGGTACTTCTTCCGCTGCGTCCACCGCTTCCACTGCGTCCGGTGCATCCGGCTCCGCCGAGGGCGCGTCCTACCGGGTGGGCGTGTGCCAGCTGATGCAGCACCCCGCGCTGGACTCCGCCACCCAGGGCTTTCAGGATGCCCTCACCGAGACCTTTGGCGACGCCGTCACCTTCGATGTGGAGAACGCCTCCGGCGATAACTCCAACTGCGCCACCATCATCAACAGCTTTGTGTCCTCGGATGTGGATCTGATTCTGGCCAACGCCACCACGCCCCTGCAGGCGGCGGCCGCAGCCACCGACAGCATTCCCATTCTGGGCACCTCCATCACCGACTACGCCACCGCGCTGGACGTGACCGACTGGACCGGCTCCTCCAGCCGCAACATCAGCGGCACCACCGATCTGGCCCCGCTGGACGGTCAGGCCGACATGATCAAGGAGCTGTTCCCGGACGCCAAGAACGTGGGCCTGCTCTACTGCTCGGCGGAACCCAACTCCAAGTATCAGGTGAACGTGATCACCGAATACCTCACCGAGCTGGGCTACACCTGCACCGAGTATTCCTTCTCGGACACCAACGATCTGTCCGCTGTGTGCACCAGCGCCTGCGCGGCCAGTGACGTGATCTACATCCCCACCGATAACACCGCCGCCAACAACACCGAGCTGATCGCCAACATCGCGGTGCCCGCCGGGGTTCCCATCGTGGCAGGCGAGCAGGGTATCTGCAGCGGCTGCGGCGTGGCGACTTTGTCCATCGACTATTACGAGCTGGGCCGCACCACCGGTGAGATGGCCGCCAAGATCCTCACCGGCGAAGCGGACATCACCACCATGGAGGTGCAGTCCGCCCCCACCTTCACCAAGATGTACAACGCTGCCCTGTGCGAGCAGCTGGGCGTAACCATCCCCGAGGGCTACACCGCCATTGAAGCGGAATGATCCATCATCCGCCGGGCCTGATTCCCGGCTTTAGGAGGAGCTTTTCTTGTTCATCAACACACTTCTGAACGCCCTGCCGGGCGTGGTCGCCCAGGGCCTGATCTGGAGCATCATGGCCATCGGCGTTTACATCACCTATAAAATTCTGGACGTGGCCGACCTGACGGTGGACGGCACCATGTGCACCGGCGGCGCGGTGTTCATCATGCTGGTGACCGGAGGCTGGAACCCCTGGCCCGCGCTGGTGGCCGCCTTTCTGGCAGGCATGGCGGCGGGGCTTGTCACCGGCCTGTTGCACACTGCCTGCGGCATTCCCGCCATTCTGGCCGGCATCCTCACCCAGCTGGCGCTATATTCCGTGAACCTGCGCATCATGGGCCAGTCCAACCGGCCCATCAGCGTGGACAAATACCCCCTGCTGGTGAGCGCCCGCAACGTGCGGGAGGCGGCGCTGTCCAACCCCATTCTGGTGTGCGTGCTCTTCACCGCCGCCACCATCGGTGCCCTGTACTGGTTCTTCGGCACCGAGCAGGGCTGCGCGGTGCGTGCCACCGGCGCGAACCCCAACATGGCCCGGGCTCAGGGCATCAACACCAATTTCACCACCGTGCTGGGGCTGATGCTCTCCAACGGTCTGGTGGCTCTTTCCGCCGCGCTGCTGGCCCAGTATCAGGGCTTCGCGGACGTGAACAGCGGCCGCGGCGCCATCGTCATCGGCCTTGCGGCGGTGATCATCGGCGAGGTGCTGTTCTCCAAAGTGTTCCGCAACTTCGCGCTCAAGCTGCTAGCCGTGGTGTTCGGCTCGCTGATCTACTATCTGGTGTATCAGGTGGTCATTCTGCTGGGTCTCAAAAGCGACGACATGAAGCTCATCACCGCCCTGATCGTGGCGCTGTTCCTGGCCGTGCCCTACTGGAAGGGCCGGTACTTCACAAAACGCACCGGGAAAGGAGCGGGCAGCCATGCTTGAACTGAAAAACATCTATAAAACCTTCAACCCGGGCACCGTGAACGAAAAGCGAGCGCTGCAGGGGCTGAATCTCTCGCTGGCGGACGGCGATTTCGTCACCGTGATCGGCGGCAACGGCGCGGGCAAATCCACCATGCTGAACATCATCTCCGGCGCTTACACCGTGGACGAGGGCAGCATCTCCATCGGCGGGGTGGATGTGACCCGCCTGCCGGAATACAAACGCGCGCCCTACATCGGCCGGGTCTTTCAGGATCCCATGATGGGTACCGCGGCCACCATGCAGATCGAGGAAAATCTGGCCCTCGCCGCCCGCCGCGGCCAGCGCCGGGGCCTGCGCACCGGCATCAGCCGGGCCGAGCGGGAGCAGTACCGAGAGCTGCTTAAAATTCTGGATCTGGGCCTTGAGGATCGGCTCACCAGCAAGGTGGGCCTGCTCAGCGGCGGCCAGCGGCAGGCGCTGACGCTTCTGATGGCCACATTGAAAAAGCCCCAGCTGCTTTTGCTGGACGAGCACACCGCCGCGCTGGATCCCAAAACCGCGGCCAAGGTGCTTTCGGCCACCGAACAGATTGTCCGGCGGGACAATCTGACCACCCTGATGATCACCCACAACATGCGCGACGCCATTGCCCACGGCAACCGGCTCATCATGCTGTATGACGGGCGCGTGGTGGTGGACGTGCGGGGCGAGGAAAAGCGCCGCCTGACCGTGGAGGATCTGCTGGAGAAGTTCAATCAGGCCAGCGGCTCCAGCGAAGCGGACGACAAGCTGCTCTTGTCCTGATTCATTTTCATCGCTTTCCCCTCCGATTGGCTGCCTTGGGGGCCCCTCGCCGCTGTGCGGGGCGGCCCCCAATGGCCAACCGGGGCAGAGGAAATAGAACGAAAGGCGCCCCCGGCGCATCCCTCTGCGGGCAGAAGCCTGCGGGGCAGGATGGGTCGGGGGCGCTTTTCGCCCATTTTCCTTTACAATCCAAAATATCCGTGCAATAATAGGGCCAGTTGTGTTGTATTCTGTATGAGAAAGGGGGGCCTGCCCCGTGGAAACGGCCCAGATGCCTGCCTTCACCCCGGAAGCGGCGGTGGAGCAGTTTGGCGATACCGTGTTCCGGGCCGCCTTCGGTCTGGTAAAAAACCCGCAGGACGCGGAGGACATTGCCCAGGAAGTATTTTTGAATCTGGTGCGTCATGCGCCGCAGTTTGATTCCGCCGAGCATCAGAAGGCCTGGCTGCTGCGCTGCACCATCAACCGGTGCAAAAGCCACTTTCGCAGTGCCTGGGTGCGCCGCAGCGCCCCGCTGGACGAGCACCTCTCCACCCCCTTCACCCCCGCAGAAAACACCGTGCTGGACGCGGTGGCCGCCCTGCCCATGAAATACCGGCAGGTGATCTATCTGCATTACATCGAGGGTTATTCCACCGCCGAGATCGCGGCGCTGCTGGGCTCCAAGCAGAACACCGTGCTCAGCCAGCTTTCCCGGGGGCGGGCCCTTCTGAAAGACACGCTGAAAGGAGACTTTTGACCATGCCCGACTCCAAGGATTACAAAAGCGCCATGGAAAAAGTAGCCGCCGGCCAGCGCTGGAAGCAAGCCACTCTGGAAAAGATGCAGGCGGAGACCGCGGCCCAAAAGGCTTCCCGGCCCCGCCGGATCATTCCCTTCGGCCGCCGGGCCATTCCGCTGGCCACCGCCGCCGCCATTTGCCTGCTGGTGATTCCGGCCGCGGCCCGCAGCCTGACCTCCGTCTCGGGCGGGGCCACCGCAGCGGATCAGGCCAGCCCCCGCGTTGCCACCCGCCAGATGCCGGAAAGCAGCGCCGCCGTGGCCCCCGAGGCCGCGCCCTTTGCGCTGGCCGCCGCCCCGGAAGCCGCCATGGCCGAAAACGGCGCGCCGGATGAAACCGCCGCCCCCGCCTACACCACCGTGGAGGCGGACTCCCCCGAAGCCGCCCTGCCTGCCGATACACAGCCCGCCGACGAAGCGGAGGGCGCAGACGCGGCGCTGGAGCAGCTGGACGAGATTCTTGCCGCCGAGGGCGAGGGCCACACCCGGGCGGACGTTCTGGCCAGCGGCCTTGCCCCGGACGGCTCCTTTGCCTTTGTGCTGGCTGGCGAACGCGACGGAAGCTACCGGCTCTATCTGGTCAGCCCCGGCGAATGACGCACGCAACCTGAAAAACAAAAAGCATCCCCCATTAGCCGGTGTGGCATAAGAAAACAACGGTTCTGCCTTAGGATTTTGGCACACAAAATGTTCAAAGGGGCGGGCAAGCCACCAAGGCTTGCTCCGCCCCTTTTCGCACTTTCTGCATCCAAAATCCTGGGGCAGAACTGCTTCGCACCGGAAAAGGCCCGATTTTGATGGGAGTGCAAGGAAAAGACCCGCAGGCACCCTTGGTGGTTGTCAAGGGGCTTTGACGCTGCAATCCCGCAAAAGCGGGCCTTTTCCGGCGTTGTTTTCTTGTGTCACACCGGCTTTCCCTGCCGGTGTTGGCACGGAACGGGGGATGTTTTTTCTTTTTGAGGGTCTTTCGGCGGGAGTTCAGAACCGGGCGGCCCACTCCTCAAAGCGGGCCTGCCATTCCAGATACTCCGCCCGCACCCGGCCATAGCGGCGCTCGCTCACCGGCACCCCGCGCCCGCTGCGCAGCACAAACTCGAACCGGCGCAGCCGTTGCACCTGACACAGGTTCACATAATAGCTGCGCTGGGTGCGCAGAAAGGGCCGCCCCTCCAGCAGCTGCTCCAGCCGGGCAAGGCTGATGCGGCAGGGCAGCGGGAGGGTATTGTCCGCAAAACGGAATTCCACGGTGTGGCCGTCCAGCCGGATGGATTCCACCCGGGCCAGATTCACCCGGCACACCTCCCCGTCCACCGGCAGCTCCAGCGTGCAGGGGGCCAGCCGTTGGGCCAGCAGATCCTCCAGACAGGGGCCCATGCACTGCTCCAGCCGATCCTTGCACAGGTAGCGGAAGGCCCGCAGCCCATAGCCCTCCGGCGCGTACTCGCAGAAGGCGGACACAAACACCAGCGGCACCCAGGGCCAGAGCGCCCGCAGCCGCCGGGCCGCCTCCAGCCCGTTCATCCGGGGCATCTGCACGTCCAGAAATATCGCGTCGTAGCGGCAGTGCTCGCATTCCGCCAGCAGCTGCGCCGCCTCGGAAAAGCAGTCCACCCGGCAGCCGGTTTTCTGCCAGGGCTCAAAGCTCCGCAGCAGCCGGGCCAGCTGCCAGCGGTAAAAGCTGTCGTCATCACACACCGCAAACCGATACATCCTTCCTCCGCCCCCTTTCCTTTATTATAAAAGCCCGGGCACCCGTGCGGAGGGCGAACTTTCCTTCGTGTTTCTTCGCAACATTCTGACAGAACCAAAAAGCGGCCGGAGCTCCCGTCAAAAGGGGCTCCGGCCGCGTTGTATCGTTCCGGCTTTATTCAGCTTTGTTGCGCAGTGCCATGACCACGTCCTCCGGCTTTACCGGCAGGGTGTGGAAGGCAACACCGGTGGCGTTCTGAATCGCGCCCAGAATCGCCGGGGCGGGGGTGTTGATCACCAGCTCACCGATGCTCTTGGCGCCGAAGGGGCCGCTGGGCTCGTAGCTGGACTCGAACTCTACCCGGATGGTGCCCGCCTCCAGACGGGTGGGAATCCGGTACTGCAGGAAGGAGTCGTTCATCATCCGGCCTGCCTTGGTGTACTGGATGTCCTCATACAGGGCCATGCCGATGCCCTGCACGATGCCGCCCTCGGTCTGCACCCGGGCCAGATTCTTGTTCACCACGGTACCGCAGTCCACGGCGGCCACATAGTCCACCAGCTGGATCTTGCCGGTCTCGGGATCCAGGTCGATCTCGGCCATGCCCACCATCATGGGCGGGGGCGATACCGGGGAGGAATGGCTCTCGCAGGCAGAGATGCACCGGGCGTGGCCCTCAAAGCTGGCGTAGCCGATGGCGGAAAGACTCACTTCCTTGTCCGTGCCGGGCACAAAGACCCGCTTGCCGTCGAACTCGGCGCTCTCGGCGGGAACGTCCAGCATCTTCGCACCCTGGGCCAGAATCTTTTCCCGCAGCTGGGCGCAGGCCTTCACCACGGCCATGCCGGTCACATAGGTGGTGGAGGAGGCGTAGGAGCCGCAGTCGTAGGGGCTCTGGTCGGTATCCACGCCGCGCACCGAGATGTTCTCCATGGGGCAGTCCAGGCAATCGGCGGCCATCTGGGTGAGGATGGTGTCGCAGCCGGTGCCCATGTCGGTGCAGCCCACCAGCAGGGTGTAGAAGCCGTCGTCGTTCAGGCGGATTTCCACGCTGCCGATGTCCACACCGGAGATGCCGCTGCCCTGCATGGCCATGGCCACGCCCACAGAGCGGATGTGGCCGTTTTCCAGCACCCGACGGGGGGCCTTGTTGTCCCAGTCCATCATCTTTTTGGCGGTTTCCATGCACTTATCCAGCGTGCAGCTGGTGCAGTTCTCGCCGTAGTACATGGCGAAGGTCTGGCCCAGGCGAACCATGTTCTTTTCCCGGATGGCGCAGGGATCCATGCCCAGCTGAGCGGCCAGCTCGTTCACGGTGCTCTCCACCGCAAAGATGCCCTGGGTCGCACCGTAGCCGCGGTAGGCGCCCGCGCCCATGGTGTTGGAGTACACCACCTCGCTGCTGAAGCGGGCGGCCTTCAGGCTGCCGTACAGCGAGATGGACTTGGTGCCCACCAGACCCACGGTGGTGGGGCCGTGCTCGCCGTAAGCGCCCGCGTTGGACAGCGCCTTCACATCCAGCGCCCGGATGGTGCCGTCCTCATCCGCGCCGATGCGCACGGTGACGCGCATCTGGTGGCGGGGGGAACCGTTGGCCTGGCTCTCCTGCCGGGTGAAGCACAGGCAGGCGGGGCGGCCGGTTTTCATGGTAACAAAAGCGGGGTACACCTCGCTCACGGCGCTCTGCTTTGCGCCGAAGCCGCCGCCGATGCGGGGCTTGATGACCCGGATGTTGGCCTTGCTCATCTCCAGCGCGTTGGACAGAATGCGCCGCACATGGAAGGGCACCTGGGTGGAGGAAACCAGCGTGAGCCGGCCGTACTCGTCCAGATAGCTGAAGGTGACGAAGGGCTCCATCATGGCCTGGTTGTTGGCCTTGGTGTAGAAGGTTCGCTCAATCACCACCGGGCAGGTGGCCAGCTCGGCCTCCACGTCGCCGTTCTCCATGCAGTCCACACTGCACAGATTGCGCTTGTTGTCCGCGCCCACGGGGCACAGGGCCTTGAAGTCCTCCTCCGGGTGCACCAGAATCGGGTTGTCCTTGGCCTTGGTGAAGTCCAGCAGGGGCTCCAGCACCTGATACTTCACCTTGATCAGGCCCACGGCCTTGGCAGCGGCAGCCTCGGTCTCGGCGGCCACAAGGGCCACCGGGTCGCCCACGCAGCGCAGGCGGCGATCCAGAATCAGCCGGTCGTAGGGGCTGGGTTCGGGGTAGGTCTGGCCCGCGGTGGTGAAGCGGCTCTGGGGTACATCTTTATAAGTAAAGATGGCCACCACGCCGGGCACCTTCAGGGCGGCGGCGGTGTCGATCTCCTCGATCAGCGCGTGGGCATGGGGGCTGCGCAGCATCTTCACCATCAGGGTGTTGGCGGGCACCATGTCGCCGGTGTAAACCGGCTTGCCGGTCACAAGGCTCATGGCGTCCACCTTGCGGATGGCCTGATTCACATATTTCATTGTGCTTTGCCCTCCTTTGCGGCCAGCCAGGCGCGAATGGCCCGCAGCTGGCTCTGGTAGCCGGTGCAGCGGCACAGGTTGCCTTCCAGATATTCCCGGATTTCCTCGTCGGTGGCGTCGGCGCCCAGCTCGCGGCCCATGGCCAGCACGCTCATGATGAAGCCGGGGCTGCAGAAGCCGCACTGCTCGCCGCCCTGATCGGCCAGAAAACCGCCGAATTCCTCGGCTTCCTTCTGCAGGCCCTCCAGCGTGGTCACGGTGTGGCCGTCAGCCTGAGCGGCCAGCACGCTGCAGGACAGCACCGGCTTGCCGTCCATGTGCACGGTGCACAGGCCGCAGCCGGAGGTCTCGCAGCCGCACTTCACGGATTTGCAGCCCGCATCCCGCAGAAAATGCAGCAGCTGGGTGTCCGGCGCGGCTTCGGCGGTATAGGGTCTGCCGTTCAATTGAATGGTCACCTGCATGGATCAGCCCTCCTGTAAGGCCGCAAGGCAGCGGCCGGTCAAAACGTTTGCCAGATGGCGGCGGTATTCCTCGCTGCCGCGCATGTTGCCCGCGAAGGTCAGCTGGCTCTGCATGGCTTCGCAGAAGCTCTCCAGCGCGGTCTTGTCTGCCGAGAGGGCCAGCGGCGCGTTCACCACTTCGGCCCGGGCGGGGCGTGCACCCACCACCACGCGCACCTGGCCGTCCTTCTCGGAGGCGGCCACCGCCAGCACCGGCAGATCGGTCTCGGCGTTGCGCATGGTCTGGTAGGCCGGGCGGCGGCCGTTCTTCTTCACATGAATGCGCACCAGAATATCCCGGTCGGCGGGCAGCTTGGCGTACTGCTCCAGCGGCATGCGGCCGGCCTTGAACAGCTCCACCTCACAGTCCAGCGCCAGCAGCGCGCAGAGCAGGTCGGAGAAGCCGAACCGGGCCGCGATGCTGCCGCCCAGAGTGGCGCAGTTGCGGAACTGCACGCCCACGATGTGGCGGGTCATCTCCTTGAACAGGCCCCCGAAGGCCCCGTTCAGCGCCTCATTGGTCTCCAGCTGGCGCAGGGTGACCATGGCCCCCAGCGAAAACTCGCCTTCGGTCTCCTCAATGGTATCCAGCCCCAGCCCGCTCAGATCCACAAGGGCGCCCACTCTGCGCCGGGTCAGGCGCAGCCAGCAGCCCCCTGCCAGCAGGGTGGTGCTGCGCTTCTGGTTCAGCTGCCAGGCTTCCTCCAGCGTGGCGGCCTTCACATATTGCTGTGCGGTAAACATGCCTCACAGTCTCCTTTCCGTTTTTTCCGGAGCAAGGCCCCGGTCAAGGGCATTCGTTCTCATTTTAATTGTAGCAAAGCGGCGGGGCCTTGTCGAGAGAAAAGACCCCCACGCGCACAAAAAAAGACCCGCCTTAGTGTGTAAGACAGGTCTTTGTGGTGCCTCCGATCGGAATCGAACCAATGACACGGGGATTTTCAGTCCCCTGCTCTACCAACTGAGCTACAGAGGCGTTTTTTGGTGGAAGTTACAGGGCTCGAACCTGTGACCCTCTGCTTGTAAGGCAGATGCTCTCCCAGCTGAGCTAAACTTCCA